>NZ_DKHD01000059.1:0-31732 GCF_002453565.1 Pseudomonas sp. UBA6753
CGGTCAACCACAAGGTCACCGGCTCGGACTTGGTGGTGAAGTTGGCCAACGGCCAGACCATCACCATTCCGGTGGGTGAGTCGTCGGCTTCGGTACCGTTCACCGCGCCGAACAACGTCCACAACACCAACCTGGACCTGACCAACAAGATCACCGACATCTCGGGCGGCAATTACGAGAAGACCGTGGCGGTTGGCGAGCCAGTGACGACTATCACTGACAACCCGGCCACTCCGGACATCACTACGCTCACCCTGACCGCGACGGATACCGTGGCTGAAGGCGGGGCGATCACCTATACCGCTACCCTGACCAACAAGGCCGGCACTGACCTGGTGATCAAACTGAGCAACGGTGAAACCATCACCATCGCGGCCGGCTCGAAGGAAGCCTCGATCACCATCGATGCCCCAAGCGACGACGTGTACCTCGATGCCGAAGACCTGAGCGTGATCGTCACCGGTACCACCGGTGGCGACTTCGAGAAACTCGACGTCAGCAGCACTGCGGCCGTGACCAAGGTGACCGATACCATCGACACCACCACCGTGACCCTGACCGCCACGCAAAGTGTGGTCGAGGGCGGCGTGGTGACCTACACCGCGTCGGTTAACCACAAGGTCACCGGCTCGGACTTGGTGGTGAAGTTGGCCAACGGCCAGACCATCACCATCCCGGTGGGCGAGTCGTCGGCTTCGGTACCGTTCACTGCACCGAACAACGTCCACAACACCAACCTGGACCTGACCAACAAGATCACCAATATCTCGGGTGGTAACTACGAGAAGACCGTGGCCGTTGGCGAGCCAGTGACCACTGTCACCGACAACCCGGCCACTCCGGACATCACCACGCTCACCCTGACCGCGACGGACACTGTGGCCGAAGGTGGCAAGATCACCTACACCGCTACCTTGACCAACAAGGCCGGTACCGACCTGGTGATCAAGCTGAGCAACGGTGAGACGATCACCATCGCCGCCGGTTCGAAAGAAGCGTCGATCACCATCAATGCCCCAAGCGATGACGTGTACCTCGATGCCGAAGACCTGAGCGTGACTGTCACCGGCACCACCGGTGGCGACTTCGAGAAGCTGAACATCAGCAACTCTGCAGCTGTGACCAAAGTCACCGACACCCTCGATAACACCGGTCTGACCCTGACTGCCACTCCTACCGTTCAGGAAGGTGGCCAGATCACCTACACCGCCACCTTGACCAACAAGGCCGGGACCGACATGACCATCAAGCTCAGCAACGGTGCCGTCATTAGCATCGAAGCGGGCAAGCTCTCCGGTAGCGTTACCGTTCCGGCGCCTACCGATGACGTCTATATCGATGCAGGCAACGTTTCGGCGAAGATCACCGAAACCAGCGGTGGCAACTTCGAGAAACTGAATGTCAGCGATACGGCGGCGGTCACTGCGGTAACGGATACCATCCAGACCACCACCCTCAGCATCAGCGGCACCTCCGCGGTCGCCGAAGGTGGCGATGCCACCTACGTCCTGAACCTGACCAACAAGGCCGAGAGCGACGTCACCGTCAAACTGACCTACACCGGCACCGCGGCCGATGGCACGGACTACACCGGCGTTGCCACCGTGGTGATCAAGGCCAACAGCACGCAGGCAACGTTCACCATCCCGACCCTCAAGGACAACTTCACCGAGGGCACCGAGCATTTCACCGTCAAGATCGATTCGGCCACTGGCGGCAACTTCGAGAAGCTCGACATCAGCTCCAGCGCCGGCAGCGTGACCACCCAGATCTTCGAGCCAGCCCCGGTTCTGGACCTGGATGGCAACGACTCCAGCGGCAAGACCGGTGCCGACTACCAGACCACCTTCACCGAGAACCAGCCAGGTAGTGGTGTGTCGATCGGCGATGTGGACGTCACCATCACCGACTTCGACAGCTCGAAGCTGACTGGCGCGACGGTCACCCTGACCAACCGCCAGCCGGGTGACGCGCTGAACCTGGGCAACAGTGTCAACGGCATCTCGATCAACGCCAACAGCACCGACGGCAAGGTAGTGCTGACCCTGAGCGGCGCTGCATCGCTGGCCGACTATATCCAGGCGATCAAGAACATCACCTTCATCAACAGCAGCGAGAACCCGAGCACCACGCCTCGCATCATTACCGTGACGGTGACCGACGGCGTTAATACCTCGAACACCGCCACGACCACGGTGAATGTGATCGCAGTCAACGACGCACCGGTTGCCACCGGCGGCGCCGTCACTGGCGTCGAAGACACGCCGCTGGTGCTGACCTGGAACGACTTCAACATTTCCGACGTCGACAGCGCCCTGTCGAGTCTGGGTGTGACCTTCACCCAGCTGCCAGCGGGTTCCCTGCAGCTCTTCAACGGCACCGCCTGGGTCAACGTCGCCCAGAACCAGACCGTCAGCCAGGCCGACATCGCTGCCGGCAACCTGCGGTTCGTGCCGAAACCCAACGAGTCGGGTATCGACGGATATGGCGGAACGGGCGTCGGCAACAAGCAGGCCGACTATGCCCAGATCAAGTACAAGCCTACCGACGGTACCGCTGCTGGTGGCGAGGCCACGCTGAAGGTCGATATTGCACCTGTAGCCGACAAGCCTGGCCTGAACATCGGCAGCAACACCCCCGATTCGCTTGGCCTGACCAAGGAAACCTGGAACAGCCTCACGGGCCTGGGCACCAACGGCAACGGCATCAGCGGTACTGCGCTGAAGAACGTGTTCGCCAACTCTGGCAGTGCCAGCAAGACCGAGCAGGTTACCAGCGCCGATTCGGGTGGCAGCGTTGCCGCCGGCACTGGCTCCAAGACCTCCGGCCTGATCTACCTGGAAGCCGGCCAGACCTACACCTTCAGCGGCACCGCCGATGACAGCCTGCAGGTCTACATCGGCAAAACCAGCGTGGTCGGCGCCACCTGGGGGGCGGGCGGTACGATCTCCGGTAGCTTCTCGCCGCCTGTCAGCGGCTACTACACCCTGGAGATCTACCACGCCAACCAGTCCGGCCCGGGCAGCCTGGATATCAACGTCAAGGTCGGCAACGGCCCGGTGACCGACCTGAGCAGCTCGGCCATCCCGATGTACCCGAACGTTGCGGCGATGGGTAACGCCGGGCTTTCCGTGTCCGATTTCCATGGCAGTGACGGCCAGGGCTACTACGATGGCTACAAGCTCAACGAAGGGCCGGAGAACGGCACCGTCAAGCTGGTTGGCATCTCCACCAACCTGACCGACACCGACGGCTCCGAGAGCCTGAGCGTCAAGCTGGACGGCATTCCGGCAGGTTCGGTGGTCAGCGATGGCGCCGGTCATACCGTAACCGTCGGCGCCACTTCGGTTGACGTCACCGGCTGGAGCCTCAACGGCCTGAGCATCAAACCGCCGGCGTACTACCAGGGCAGTTTCGATGTGAAGGTCACCTCGACCGCCACCGAGAGCGTGGGCGGCAGCAAAGCCTCCACCGAAGGCACGATCAAGGTAACTGTCTATCCGGACACCTACACCGCCAGCAACCTGACCACCGACAGCGACAGTTTCACCGGTACCGCCACCAGCGACATCATCGTTGCCGACATCAGTGGCCTGCATGTGACGCCGGGTCAGGACTACAACATTGCGTTCATCGTCGATACCTCAGGCAGCATGGGCAGCGCGGTCGATGCCGCGCGCAACTCGCTGAAGTCGGTGTTCGATACGCTGGCCAACAGCGTCAAGGGCGCGCAGTCCGGCACAGTGAACATCCTGCTGGTGGACTTCTCCACCCAGGTGAACAGTACGGTTTCGGTCAACCTGGGCGACAAGAACGCGTTGAGCACGCTCTACACTGCGCTCAATACGCTCTATTCCAGCGGCTCGACCAACTACGAGGATGCCTTCAAGACCACCGCCAACTGGTTCAAGCAATTGATGGACGCGGGCAACACCGGCAGCCGCCAGACGTTCTTCATCACCGACGGCCAGCCGAACGTGTACCAGACCGGCGAGTATGACCCCACGCTCATGAACTCAAGCTACACGCTGGATGCAGTGCTGAAGTCGATCAACTACAAATTGGGTGATGTGGTCACTAACAAGCTCGTGGGGAACAACAACCGATTCAGCATCGACGCCGCTGGCAACATGACCGCCGAGTACAAAACCGGAAGCGGCAACAACTGGAAGACCGACAGTTATGCAAGCGGACAGTTGCATGCTCAGGGAGATGGTACTTATGAGTTTTCCTACGCCACTTCCGACCGCTGGACCGACTACTATGCGGACCTCAATTCCCAGCAGAGCTTCCTGTTGTTGTCCAAGCTGTCTGGCGTGGAGGCCATTGGCCTCAACAGCGCGGTCAACGTCAACGACCTGAAGCCTTACGACACCGATAGCAAGCCGCAGACCAATATCGACCCGAGCAAACTGGCGGAAGCGATCCTCGGCCACACCGAAGCCACCGTGCCGGGCAATGACACCGTCAACGGTGGTGATGGCAACGACATCATCTTCGGTGACCTGGTGAGCTTTGGTTCGGTCGCCGGCAACGGTGTCGAAGCCATACAGGGATATGTCGCAGGCCAGCTGGGTGTGGCCCTGGGTGATGTCGACGGTCGCGTGCTGCACAAGTACATCGTCGAGCATGTCAGCGAATTCGATGTCTCGCGCAGCAACGATGGCAACGACATACTCAATGGTGGCGCGGGCAATGACCTCCTGTTCGGCCAGGGCGGCGACGACACCCTCGACGGTGGCAAGGGCAATGACATCCTGATCGGTGGCCTGGGCAAGGACACTTTGCTCGGTGGTGAAGGCAATGACATCCTGCTTGGCGGCAAGGGCGATGACACCATGACTGGTGGCAGCGGTGCCGACACCTTCGTATGGAAGGCTGGCGATACCGGCAAAGACGTGATCAAGGATTTCAAGGTGGCCGAAGGCGACCGCATCGACCTGAAGGACCTGCTCCAGGGCGAGAAGGGCAGCACCATCGACAACTACCTGAAGCTCACCACGGTGGAAGGCACGACGACGCTGCAGGTCAGCAGCGAAGGCAAGCTCAATGCCGCTGGTGGTATCGCCAACGCCGACGTGACCATCAAGCTCGAAGGGGTGAACTGGTCCAACACCACGATCAACTCGTTGATCAGCGGTGCTGACCCGACCATCATCGTCCACAACAAGGACAGCTGATGCGCCAATGGGCTGCCCTGCAGCCCATCGCCATCACCGGCTTCAGGCTGGCGCTGTCCCTGTAGGAGCGGCCTTGTGTCGCGATGGGCTGCAGAGCAGCCCCCAGGTCTCCGGCATTGTTGCCGAAACCGTGGGGCCGCTTTGCGGCCCTATCGCGACACAAGGCCGCTCCTACAGGGCGCGTGCCTGGGCCTTTCCCGCAACTACATGACAGCGCATACTCTGGCGCCGGGCCGGCGTGCCTGGTGATCTTTGCCTATGCTGCTGTCTACCACCAAGGAACCAATGTGACGAGGGACACCGCCATGTTCTACGTGCAACGCGATGCCGCTGGCCAGTTGCTGCGGGTAGAAGCAGCCGCTTTTGACGAGTTCACCGAAATGCTCCCCGCCGACCATGCCGATATCCAGGAATGGTTTGCCCATGACGTGGTGGAAAACAGCCTCAACCAGCTCAAGCAAAGCGACCTCGACATGATCCGCGTGCTCGAGGACCTGATCGATGTGCTGACCGCCAAGGGTGTGTTCAAGATCACCGACCTGCCCCCCGGTGCGCAGGCCAAGCTGCTCAACCGTTCTACAGCGCGCAAGGCGCTCAGCAGCCTGAACAACCTCATCGATGAGGAAGAGCAGGGCGGCTTGATCTGATTGCGTAGCGCCCCTGACAGCAGTGCTATGGTTATTCTTTAACGGTATTTAAAATAAATCTTTTATGACTTTATAGTCACTTCCACTGCGTACCCGTCGACCAATCGATGCGCCGCACGACTTGAACCCACACGGGAAATCCCCGTGCGTTTCTGATCGTTGCGCGCCATTGAAGTCGCGCACTGCGTGGGAGTGAAAAATGTCAGCCGCCTCGAACGCCTTGTCGATCATCGACAGCGCCCAGCCGCAACGCTTCGAAATCCGTCCGTTCTCCGGTGCCGTGGGCGCCGAGATCATCGGCCTGGACTTGGCCAAACCGGTCAATGCCGAGGATTTCGCCCGTATCCATCGCGCCCACCTCGATCACCATGTGCTGGTGTTCCGCGACCAACGCATCAGCCCTGACCAGCAGATCGCCTTCAGCCGCCGTTTTGGTCCGTTGCAGATCCATGTGCTCAAGCAGTTCCTGCTCGCCGGCCACCCCGAGATCCTGATCGTTTCCAACATCGTCGAAAACGGCCAGAACATCGGCCTGGGTGATGCCGGCAAGTTCTGGCACTCGGACCTGTCGTACAAGGAACTGCCCAGCCTCGGCTCCATGCTGCATGCCCAGGAACTGCCCGACGAGGGCGGCGATACCTTGTTCGCCGACATGCACAAGGCCTGGGACGCCGTACCCGCTGCCCTGCGCAAGGTCATCGAGGGCCGTGATGCTGCGCACTCCTACACCGCCCGTTACGCCGAGACCAAATTCGAAGGCAACTGGCGCCCGACCCTGACCGCCGAGCAACTGGCGCAGGTACAGGAAGTCATCCACCCGGTGGTCCGTACCCACCCGGAAAACGGCCGCAAGGCGCTGTTCGTCAGCGAAGGTTTCACCACCCGCATCGTCGGCCTGCCAAGCGACGAAAGCCGCGACGTGCTGCAACAGCTGTATGCCCTGAGCGTGCTGGAGCAGAACATCTACCGCCACCAGTGGCAGCCCCACGACCTGGTGTTCTGGGACAACCGCTCGCTGATCCACCTGGCAACCGGCTGCCCCGCACACCTGCGGCGCAAGCTTTACCGCACCACCATCCAGGGCGATGCCCCGTTCTGACGACTGAGGAAACCCATCATGCGTAAATCCATCAGCCGCCTGGCGGCAAGCATCGGCCTGGGCGCAAGCCTGGTCGTAGGCAGCCTGGCGGCCCCCGCCGCGGCGCAAGCAGAAGGCAAGATTCGCATCGCCGAACAGTTCGGCATTGTCTACCTGCTGCTGAACGTAGTGCGTGACCAGCATCTGATCGAAAAACATGGCAAGGAGCAGGGCATCGACATCGAAGTCGATTGGGCCCAGCTGTCGGGTGGGTCGGCCATCAACGACGCACTGCTGTCCGGTTCGGTGGACATCGCCGGTGCCGGCGTCGGCCCACTGTTGACCGTGTGGGACCGTACCAAGGGCCGACAGAACGTCAAGGCCGTGGCCTCGCTGGGCAACTTCCCGTACTACCTGGTCAGCAGCAACCCCAACGTGAAGACCATTGCCGACCTCTCCGACAAGGACCGCATCGCCGTGCCGGCGGTAGGCGTTTCGGTGCAGTCGCGCTTCCTGCAATACGCCGCCGCCCAGCAATGGGGCGACAAGGAATACAACCGCCTCGACAAGTACACCCTGGCCGTGCCGCACCCGGATGCCACTGCCGCGCTGCTGGCCGGCGGCACCGAACTCAACGGGCACTTCTCCAACCCGCCGTTCCAGGACCAGGTGCTGGCCAACAAGAACGTGCACGTGGTGCTCAACAGCTACGACCTGCTCGGCCCCAACTCGCCGACCTTGCTGTTCGCCACCGAAAAATTCCGCAAGGACAACCCCAAGACCTACAAGGCCTTCGTCGATGCGCTGGCCGAAGCCGCGGACTTCGCCCAGAAGGACAAGGCGGCCGCCGCCGACACCTACATCCGCGTGACCAAGGCCAAGATCGACCGCGACACGTTGATCAAGCTGATCGACAACCCGCAGTACGAATTCACCGTCACGCCAAAGAACACCTACAAGCTGGCCGACTTCCTCTATCGGGTAGGCGCCATCAAGCACAAGCCGGAATCGTGGAAGGACTACTTCTTCCAGGATGAACGCCCGCTGCAGGGGAGCTGACCGATCATGACCGCCCCATTGCCAGGCCACACGGCCAGCAACCTGAGCCGTGTCGCAACGCCGCCTTTGCTCAAGGTGGATAACCTCAGCCTCGAATACCGCACCGCGCAACGCGTGGTGCGGGCCACCCACCAGGTCAGCTTCGAAGTCGACCGTGCCGACCGCTTCGTGCTGCTCGGTCCCTCCGGCTGCGGCAAGTCCACCTTGCTCAAGGCCGTGGCCGGGTTCATCTCGCCCCAGGAAGGGCAGATTCTGCTGCAAGGTCAGCCAGTCAGCGGCCCAGGCCCCGACCGCATCGTGGTGTTCCAGGAGTTCGACCAGCTGCCGCCATGGAAGACGGTGAAACAGAACGTCATGTTCCCTCTGCTGGTGTCGGGCCAGCTGAAACGCGCCGAGGCCGAGGAGCGGGCGCTGCACTACCTGGAAAAAGTCGGCCTGGCCGCCTTCGCCGATGCCTACCCACACACCCTGTCGGGCGGTATGAAAGCGCGCGTGGCGATTGCCCGGGCCTTGGCCACGCAGCCGAAGATCCTGCTGATGGACGAACCGTTCGCGGCACTTGATGCGCTGACCCGGCGCAAGATGCAGGAAGAACTGCTGCTGCTGTGGGAGGAGGTGCGTTTTACCCTGCTGTTCGTTACCCACTCCATCGAAGAGGCTCTGGTGGTCGGCAACCGCATCCTGCTGTTGTCCCCCCACCCGGGGCGGGTGCGCGCCGAAGTGCACAGCCACCAGTACGACTTGGGCAGCCTGGGTGGTAGCGACTTCCAGGCCAGTGCCCGGCGCATACATCGTTTGCTGTTCGATGAGGCGGATGCTCCCGAACAGCCCGACGATCTTGGCTTCAACGATATCCGAATCGCCTACTGACAGGAGCTTCAGCCATGACCACTACACCTGTACGCCAGGAATACGAGGTGCAGCTGGAGCCTTTGCTCAGTGTGCCTGTGGAGCGCAACCTGCCGTTGGCTCAGCGCCTGTGGCAGCACGGCTGGTTGCGCAAGGCGGTCATCCTGCTGGTGATCGCCGTGCTGTGGGAGGCCATTGCCCGCTACCAGGGCAACGATCTGCTGCTACCAACCTTCCTGCAGACGGCAACGGCGCTGTGGGACGGCCTGGTCAGCGGTGAGTTGCCGGCCAAGGTTGGCGTGTCGCTGGTGATTCTGCTCAAGGGTTACCTGCTGGGGATCATCCTGGCCTTCGGCCTCACCAGCTTGGCGGTGTCGACCCAGCTTGGGCGCGATCTGCTGGGCACCCTGACCTCGATGTTCAACCCGTTGCCGGCGATTGCCCTGTTGCCGCTGGCTTTGCTGTGGTTCGGGCTGGGCGACAACAGCCTGATCTTCGTGCTGGTGCACTCGGTGTTATGGGCGCTGGCGCTGAACACCTATGCGGGCTTTCTCGGCGTGTCGGAAACCCTGCGCATGGCCGGGCGCAATTACGGCCTGAAAGGGCTGCGGCTGGTGCTGCATATCCTGGTGCCGGCGGCGTTGCCGTCGATCCTCTCGGGGCTGAAGATCGGCTGGGCATTCGCCTGGCGCACACTGATCGCTGCCGAGCTGGTGTTCGGGGCCAGCAGTGGCAAAGGCGGGTTGGGCTGGTACATCTTCCAGAACCGCAACGAGCTGTACACCGACAAGGTGTTTGCCGGTTTGGCGGTGGTGATCCTGATCGGCTTGCTGGTGGAAGGGCTGGTGTTCAATACCCTGGAGCGGCTGACGGTGCGGCGCTGGGGCATGCAGCGCTAACTGGTATGCCTGTGCCGGCCTCTTCGCGGGCTTGCCCGCTCCCACAGGAAAACCACACACTTCAGAATCTGTAGAGTACCTGTGGGAGCGGGCAAGCCCGCGAAGAGGCCAGCACAGGCTAAAAATTCTGGTACTGCGCCGCCGCATTGCTCAGGATCTTGCCAATCTCCTCCCGCAAGCCGCCCGGCTGCTCCACCACCACCCCATCGCCATGGCTCAACAGCCACCAGCGCAGTGGCCAGCCGTCACTCACCGTGGCCTGCAACCGATGCCCGTGCTCCAACGCCGTCAGTTGCATGTCGCTACTCAACGGCGCAACCCGCAACTGCCGCGCCAGCGTATCGCTGATCCGCGCCACCAACTCCACCCCCTCGCCCCGAGCCGGTTGCAGCGCATCACCGCGCAAGTGCGTCAACAAGTCGAAATTGCCGCGCAAGTCGCCCACTGCGCTCGCCGACCAATGCCAGCCAAACGGGATGCTCTTGTCATTGCGCTCCAGCGGAAATATCAGCGACAGCTCGTTGAGATCACGCTCGACAGTGCGTTTGCTGACAGTGAAGCCCACATCACGCAGGCGCCAGACCAATTCGGCGCTGGTAATGCCTGGTGAACGGCTGGGCAACTGGCGCAGCAGCGCCCACTGTCGGCTGAGGGTGGCGCGAGTTGTGGCGAACGGCAAAAGATAACGTCCTTGTCTAGGCTTGCCGCAATAGGATGGCGGCAGGCGTGGGTCATGGCAATTGGCCACAGCCTGCTCAGATCAAGGAAGTCGCATTTGGTTGCCTGGCGCCGAATCGTTCGCGACAGGTTTTGACGTTACGTCACGCAGAATCACGCCTCATCACAGCCGAAGGTTGGGGTTGTGTGTCGTTCAATGAGGATGAACATGTCTGCTGCCAGCAATATCCATTCGTTGCTTGCCCGCCTTTTGCCCGAGCGGGTCATTGCCCCACCGGCCGCTGTCGGGAGGCGACAGCGACTGTTTGCCGGGATAGGGTTGCCCAGCCAGCGCTCGCTGCTGGTCAGCCGCCTGGACGAAGCCAGCGACTTGCAGGCGGTGTACGTCGACCTGCGCCGCCAGGCCTTGCAAGGCAGCGTGGCGGCGCTCAACGACCTTGGCTGGATCTGGCTCAACGGCAAATACTGGCGTGCTGACACCGTGTTGGCCGGCCACCTGTTGCGCATGGCGGCCCTGCAAGGCAATGCCGCGGCATGGTTCAACCTTGGGCAGCAACATTACTTCGGCAAAGGCATCGAGCCCTCTTACATGCAGGCGGCGGAGTGCTACCGGCAGGCTTTCGAGCGGGGCATGCTGCATGCCGCTGCCGCGCTGGGTGACCTGTACGAGGAAGAGGTGTGTGATGGCGGTCTGCAGTGGCAGGTCGACCTGGTGCAGGCCTACCAGTGGTTCCTGCGCGGGGCCGAGCAGGGCGAGGCACGCTGCCGTTTCGAGGTGGGCTACCGGCTGATGCACGGGCTGTACGTGGAGGCTGATCTCAAGGCCGCGCTGTACTGGCTGGAGCTGGCGGCAGCTGCGGGGGTGGTACAGGCGGCCGAAGAGCTGGCGGTGCACTTCAGCAGCCGTGACGAGGGCCGCTACCAGGAGTGGCGTGACCGGGCGGTGCAGATGGGCAGTACATTGGCCTTGACCATGAAACTGGAAGACCAGATTCAGCCCTGAATTTGCTGCTGCTTGTCCGGGCCCTTTCGCGGGCTCGCCCGCTCCCACATGAATTGCACAGCCCCGCGAAAGGGCCAGTAAGACAAAAGCATGAACAACATTTCACCCAGGCTATCCGTCACCCCCGGTTGACGACAGGGGGAGGCACAGGCGTATATTGATAGTTAGCAAACTATGAATATCCTTGGTTCCTGTCATGTCCCTTGATCTCCTGCGCCTGCAAGTCAGCAGTGGCATGGTGGTTGCCGCCCGCCATTGGCGGCGCATCTGCCATACCGCCCTGACCGGTTACGGCATTTCCGAGGCCTGCGCCGCGCCTTTGCTGATGATCGTGCGCCTGGGTGACGGCGTACATCAGGTGGCTGTGGCCCAGGCCGCCGGCCTGGAAAGCCCCTCGCTGGTGCGCCTGCTCGACCAGCTGTGCAAGGCTGGCCTGGTATGTCGCAGCGAAGACCCGTTGGACCGCCGCGCCAAGGCCCTGAGCCTGACCGCCGAAGGCCGCACCCTGGCCGAGTCCATCGAAGCCGAGCTGGTGCGCCTGCGCCGCGAGGTGCTGCATGGCATCGACCAGGCCGACCTGGAAGCCGCGTTGCGCGTGCTGCGTGCCTTCGAAGCCGCCGGCCTGGGCAACACAGGCGGGGCAGCATGAACGGTTTTTTCAGCTCGGTGCCCCCGGCCCGCGACTGGTTCTATGGCGTGCGTACCTTTGCCGCCTCCATGATCGCCCTGTACATCGCCCTGCTCATGCAGTTGCCGCGCCCCTATTGGGCCATGGCCACGGTGTACATCGTCTCCAGCCCGTTCCTTGGCCCCACCAGCTCCAAGGCCCTGTACCGTGCCGTGGGCACGCTGCTCGGTGCCGGCGGGGCGATTTTCCTGGTACCACCGCTGGTGCAGTCGCCGTTGCTGCTGAGCATCGCCATCGCCCTGTGGACCGGCACCTTGCTGTTCCTTTCGCTGAACCTGCGCACCGCCAACAACTATGTGCTGATGCTGGCCGGCTACACCTTGCCGATGATTGCCCTGGCGGTGGTCGACAACCCGCTTGCTGTGTTCGACGTGGCGTCTTCCCGCGCCCAGGAAATCTGCCTGGGGATCGTCTGTGCGGCGGTGGTCGGGGCGATCTTCTGGCCACGGCGGCTGGCGCCAGTTGTAGTCGGTGCCACTGGTAGCTGGTTCACCGAAGCGATCCGCTACAGCGACACCTACCTGGCCCGCCAGGCCAGTGCAGACCAGGTTGGCGGCATGCGCGGGGCGATGGTCGCCACCTTCAACTCGCTGGAGCTGATGATCGGCCAGCTCGGCCATGAAGGCGCTGGTCCGCATACCCTGAAGAATGCCCGCGAGTTGCGCGGGCGCATGATCCACCTGCTGCCCGTGATCGATGCCCTCGACGACGCCCTGGTCGCCCTCGAAGGCCGCGCCCCGGCACAGTTCGCCCAGTTGCAACCGTTGCTCGATGCCGCCCGCGAATGGCTCAAGGGCACCGTCGACAGCGCCTCCGTCGCTCGCTGGACCGCTCTGCACGAACAGATCGAGCGCCTGCAGCCCGGCGCCGCTGCCCTCGACCAGCGCGCCGAACTGCTGCTGTCCAACGCCCTGTATCGCCTGACCGAATGGGCCGACCTGTGGCAGGACTGCTGCAGCCTGCAACATGCCCTGCGCAGCGACGATTCCAAACCCTGGCGCGCGGTGTACCGCCACTGGCGCCTGGGCCGCCTGACGGCGTTCTTCGACCGTGGCCTGATGCTGTATTCGGTGGCCTCAACCGTGCTGGCGATCGTTGTCGCCTGCGGCCTGTGGATTGGCCTGGGCTGGAACGACGGCGCCAGCGCAGTGATCCTCGCTGCCGTGTCGTGCAGCTTCTTCGCCGCCATGGACGACCCGGCGCCGCAGATCTACAGGTTCTTCTTCTGGACGCTGATGTCGGTCATCTTCTCCAGCCTGTACCTGTTCCTGGTGCTGCCCAACCTGCACGACTTCCCAATGCTGGTGCTGGCCTTCGCCGTGCCATTCATCTGCGTTGGCACCCTGACCGTGCAGCCGCGCTTCTACCTGGGTACCTTGCTGACCATCGTCAACACCTCGACCTTTATCAGCATCCAGGGCGCCTACGATGCTGACTTCTTCACCTTCCTCAATTCCAACCTGGCCGGCCCCGTGGGGCTGCTGTTCGCCTTCATCTGGACCTTGGTGATGCGCCCGTTCGGCGTGGAACTGGCAGCCAAGCGCATGACCCGCTTCGCCTGGCGCGACATCGTCGAAATGACCGAGCCGGCCACCCTGGCCGAGCACCGCCAGGTCGGTGTGCAGATGCTCGACCGCCTGATGCAGCACCTGCCGCGCTTGTCGCAAACCGGGCAGGACAGCGGCGTGGCACTGCGCGACCTGCGCGTGGGGTTGAACCTGCTCGACCTGCTGGCCTACATGCCGCGTGCCGGGCAGCAGGCTCGTGAGCGCCTGAACACGGTAGTCGAGGAAGTCGGCGCGCACTACGCCGCCTGCCTGCGCGCCGGCGAGCGCCTGCACGCCCCGGCCGCGCTGCTGCGCAACATGGAGCGCGCGCGCCTGGCGCTGAACCTGGATGAGCTGTACGAGCGCGGCGATGCCCGTACCCACCTGCTGCACGCGCTGAGCGGCCTGCGCCTGGCGCTGCTGCCGGGCGTGGAGGTGATGCTCGAGCCAGCCGAACAACCGCAACTGCCCCCCGGCCTCGACGGAGCGCCCCTGTGATTGGTGAACTGGATATCAGCGGGGTATTCCTGCCCACGCTGCTGGTGATGATGTTTGGCACCTACCTGCTGTTCCTCGGGGTGCACGCGGTGCTGGTGCGCCTGCATTTCTACCGCCTGGTCTGGCACCGGGCGTTGTTCAACGTTGCTCTGTATGCCGTGCTGCTTGGTGCGGTGGACCACTTTTGCCGAAACCTGATGCTGCCATGAAAAAACCTTTGCTGACCCTGGGCCGTGTGGTCCTGACCTTGCTGGTAGTGACCTTCGCCGCCGTGCTCGTGTGGCAGATGGTGGTGTACTACATGTTCGCCCCCTGGACCCGCGACGGCCACATCCGCGCCGACGTGATCCAGATCGCCCCGGACGTGTCCGGGCTGATCCAGAAGGTCGAGGTGCGTGACAACCAGACCGTCAAGCGCGGCGATGTGCTGTTCACCATCGACCAGGACCGCTTCACCCTGGCCCTGCGCCAGGCCAAGGCGACCCTGGGTGAGCGCCAGGAAACCCTGGCCCAGGCCTCCCGCGAAGCGCAGCGCAACCGCAAGCTGGGCAACCTGGTGGCCGCCGAGCAGCTGGAAGAAAGCCAGTCCCGCGAGGCCCGTGCCCGTTCCGCCGTCAGCGAAGCGCAGGTGGCCGTCGATACCGCCCAGCTCAACCTCGACCGCTCGGTGGTGCGCAGCCCGGTGGACGGTTACCTGAACGACCGAGCACCGCGTAACCACGAATTCGTCACCGCCGGCCGCCCGGTGCTGTCGGTGGTCGACAGCGCCTCGTACCACGTCGATGGCTACTTCGAGGAAACCAAGCTTGGCGGTATCCACATCGGCGATGCCGTGGACATTCGCGTCATGGGCGACAACACCCGCCTGCGTGGCCATGTGCAAAGCTTTGCCGCCGGCATCGAAGACCGCGACCGCAGCAGTGGTGCCAACCTGTTGCCCAACGTCAACCCGGCATTCAGCTGGGTGCGCCTGGCCCAGCGTATTCCGGTGCGCATCGCCTTTGATGAAGTGCCGCAAGACTTCCGCATGATTGCCGGGCGAACCGCCACGGTGTCGATCATCGAGGGCCAGCGCCCATGAAACAGCTGATCCTGGCGGGGCTGTGCCTGTCGTTGGGGGCCTGCATGATGGTCGGCCCCGACTATGAGGTGCCGAAGGACGCAGCGGTGCAACGCAGCGACCTCAACGGCCCGCTGCGCCAGGATGCCGACAGCGTGGTATCGGCACCGGTGCCTGAGGACTGGTGGCAGCTGTATCAGGATCAACGGCTGAACGAGCTGGTGCGCCAGGCCCTGAGTGCCAACACCGACCTGCGCGTGGCTGCCGCCAACATTGCCAAGGCGCGTGCCCAGGTGGAAGTGGCTGAGTCGCAAGGTGGCTTCAACGGCGGCGTCAAACTTGGCGCCCAGCGCCTGCAGGAGTCGGGCGAGGCCTTCCTGCTGCCAGAGAAAGTGCCGGTGGCCAACATCGGCGAAGCCATCATCAGTGCCTCGTACCAGTTCGACCTGTGGGGTACTTTCAAGCGTGGCACCGAGGCGGCCAAGGCCAATGCCGACGCAGTGCAGGCCGCCGCCGATACCGCCCGCATCACCCTGGTGGCGGATGTGGTCAAGGCCTACACCCAGGTGTGCTCGGCCAACGAGGAATACCACATTGCCCGCGAGTCGCTCGACCTGCAGGAGCAGAGCGTGAAGCTTAACCAGCGCCTGCGTGATGCCGGGCGTGGCGACGAAACCCAGGTCACCCGCTCGCAGACCCAGTTCAAATCCTTGCGCGCCGAGCTGCCACGCTTCAAGGCGGAGCGCGAGACTGGCATGTACACACTGGCCGCTTTGTTGGCCAAACCGGTCGATCAGCTGCCTGCCGGCACTGCCGATTGTGCCGAGCTGCCGCACCTGAGCCAGCTGGTCCCGGTGGGCGATGGCGCGGCGTTGCTCAAGCGCCGTCCAGACGTGCGCCAGGCCGAACGGCAGCTGGCCGCTGCCACTGCCTACATCGGCGTGGCCACCGGCGCCCTGTACCCGGACATCAGCATCGGCGCCCAGGTTGGCACCATTGGTATCCTCGAGAACCTTGGCGAGCCGGCGACCAACCGCTGGGGCTTCGGCCCGCAGATCAGCTGGACCATCCCTACCAACGGCACCCGCGCCCGCATTCGCATGGCCGAAGCCTCGACCCAGGCCGCCCTGGCGAATTTTGATGGGGTAGTGCTGAACGCCATTCGCGAGACCCAGACCCGCCTGGCGCAGTACAGCGCCCTGCTGGACCGGCGTGACGCGCTGGCCGAGGCGGAGAAGTCGGCCAAGGAAGCGGCGGACCAGACGCATCGCCGTTACCAGGCCGGGCGTGAGTCGTTCCTGGCCGACTTGCAGGCGACGCGGACCTATACCGACATGCGCGCGCAACTGGCGGCGGCCAATAGCCAGGTGGCTCAGGGGCAGATTGGCGTGTTCCTGGCGTTGGGTGGGGGGTGGAAGGATACCGGCAAGCCTTGAGGACCCAATCGCCGGCAAGCCAGCTCCCATAGAGCTGCACATAACTTACTGATTTAGCGGGGACCCTGTGGGAGCGGGCGTGCCCGCGAACACCGGCGCAGCCGGTGCCAGCCACCGCGTTGAATTCTTCGCGGGCACGCCCGCTCCCACATGTACTGCGCTGTTTTCGAGCCCTGTAGTCCACCTGTGGTAGCTGGCTTGCCGGCGATCGAGGGCAAAGCCCTCGCCTAGGCCCTAGAGCTGTAAGACATTTCCGAACCTGAATCCAAATGCTTCAGTTTGGATGCTCTGTCGAATTATCCTACAGCACCTGTCGGAAGGTGCTGTCTTGGCTGGAAAGTGTTCCCGGAATACTGTCGTGGGGTCGCCTCGCAAGGCGATCGGGCGTGAGACACCCGGATTTCATTCGGTAGCACCGCTTTATGGCGGTCGTGTGCGGACAGGCTTCGGCCTGGCCGGGGTTACCGTATGTCCCGTGTCTCACACCGTGCACGACTGCCACCCAACTTCGTGAGACAAGGAGGAGAGCAGTTCAATCCCCCATACGGAGTTCCGCCATGAACAAGCTCGTCCCCGATCCACCAGTTACCGATCTGCTTCTGCTCGACCCTCCCGCACTCTCACTAATCGATCCACTCACCCCCAAAGACTGCGAAGAGCTGATCAGCGCCATCACCCTGACCATCGACCACACCACCACAGTCCTGCTCGACAACCCTCCCGGCGACATGCGAAATGCCATGGGCATGAATATTCGATTGCTCTGCCGTCTGATCAATGCCGTGTGCGACCGCACCCATGCAACCCGCCACGATCAAGGAGCGACCCGATGAGCGATGATCCAAGAGACTCTGCAACCGCAGGTGTGGAAACCTTCGACTTGTTCCGCCTGCAGCCAAATGTGCCGTTCAGCCATGCTTTCTCGCAGCTATCTGTGCTGCTGGGCTGTATTCGCCACCTGACCACCGAAGCGGAAATGGAAAACGACCGTATTGCTGGTAGTGCTGCGCGGATACTCAGTGAGATGGCCAAGGCGCTGATTGATGATATGGAGCGAGGAATGAGCAAGGTTCTTCAATAGCCTTCAAGCGCTTGGGGCCGCTGTGCGGCCTCATCTTTTAGCCTGAATGGTCTTCCACATCTGAAATCAAATATTTCCGCTGGGTGGCGAAAGCCCGATTCAGGTCGCTGGACTGAGAGGTGATCAACCATGGCGAATGAACGCTCGGCATCTGTATGGGACGCGCTGGCTGATACGCCAGAGGAGGCAGACAACCTTCGGCTGCGCTCGCAGCTGATGCGGATTTTGGTCAAGACGGTGCGTGCCTGGGATCTACCTCAGAAGGATGCGGCGCGTCGGCTACATGTCACGCAACCGCGCTTGAGTGAGCTGTTGAATGGGAAGATTGACAAGTTTTCCCTGGATGTCTTGGTATATCTGCTGGCCAATGCCGATCTGGAAGTGGATTTCACGGTGAAGGAAAAGCTCGCCTGAATCGGTGGTTGGACCATGAGGGCCAGGCCTTGCCGTTTTCAACCCGCACCGAGCTGAGGCGTCGTAAGACATTTCCGAGCCTGAAACCAAATGCTTGAAAATAAATTTCTAAAGGCAGTTGCTCACACCTCGACCGCATCTCCCTCAAGCCATGTGCAATACCTGTGGGAGTCTGGCTTGCCAGCGATGAGGCCAGAACAGGCAACACAAGACAGAATCTCCCACAGGTTCAGCGCATCCCCCCTCTTCATCTGATTTGTACCAAGATTTTTCATGAAATCCGCCCGGCACCCTTGAGCGAAGCAAAGTGGGAGTGAACAATGTTCTCTTTCGCATTCCCTTCGAGACTGGCCATGAAAACCCGTTCCCGTCTGCTTGCCTGGCTGCCGGTTATATTGCTCGGCCCGGTGCTGGCGCTGTGCAGCACCCTGGCGCTGGCCGAAGCCCCCGCCGAGGCCACCAAGGCCCTGCACCTGCTGGACTACATTGGCGCCGACTACCCGCCCACCGTGCAAGACGGCAAGGTGATCGACGATGGTGAATACCGCGAGCAGCAGGAGTTCAGCGCGGTATTGGCCGACTTGGTCAAAGGCCTGCCTGCGCATGCAGAACAAGCAGCCCTGGAGCAGGGCGTCCAGGCGCTGCGCCAGGCCATTGACCAGCGCCAGGACGGCCCGGCTGTTGCCAGGCAGGCCCGCCAGCTGGGTGCGCGCCTGGCGGTGGCCTACGAGGTCAGCCAGGCTCCGGTAATTACTCCGGACCCGGCCCGCGGCGCTTCGCTGTATGCGCAAAACTGCTCGATCTGCCACGGCGAAACTGGCGCCGGCGACGGCCCGGCCGGCGTGGGCCTGGAGCCTGCACCCGCCAACCTGCGCGATGTTTCGCGCCTCGACCAGTTGAGCCTGTTCGACCTCTACAACACCCTGGCCCTGGGCATCGATGGCACCGAGATGCCTTCGTTTGCCGACCAGCTGGACGACCGCCAGCGTTGGGATGTGGCTGCCTACATCGCCAGCTTCACCGCCAAGCCAGAAGCCGGCAAAGGCGACAAGACCTGGAACATCGCCGACCTGGCCCGCCAGACCCCGGCCGAAGTCGCCGCCAGCGAAGGTGCCACGGCCGTGGAGGCGTTCCGCGCCCAGCGCGCCCAGCCGCCGCAGGTCAAGCGTGGCCCGGCGCAATTGCTCGAATACACCGCCAGCACTCTGGACAAGAGCCTGGCGGCCTACCGCGCAGGTGATCACGACCAGGCCTATGACCTGTCAGTGGCGGCCTACCTGGAAGGCTTCGAGCTGGTGGAAAGCTCGCTGGACAACATCGACACCCAGGCGCGCAAGGACACCGAAAAATCGCTGATGGCGTACCGTCAGTCGCTGCAGGACGGCTTGCCCGTGGCCCAGGCCGAGCAACGCCTGAGCGAAGCCAAGGCCAAGCTCGAGCAGGCTTCCAAGCTGCTGGGCAGCGATGGCCTGAGCTGGTCGCTGAGCTTTGTATCCGGCTTGCTGATCCTGCTGCGCGAAGGCCTGGAGGCGATTCTGGTGCTGGCGGCGATCCTGGCCTTCCTGCGCAATACCGGCCAGCAGTCGGCGGTGCGCAGCGTCAACATCGGCTGGGGCCTGGCGCTGGTGGTTGGTTTCGCCACCTGGGCGCTGGCAGCCTACGTGATCGACGTCGGTGGCGCCCAGCGCGAACTGCTGGAAGGCTGCACGGCGCTTTTCGCCGCGGTGATGGTGCTGTGGCTTGGCGTGTGGATGCACGACCGCCGCCATGCCGCCGCCTGGCAGGACTACATCAAGAGCAGCCTGGTCAGTGGTGGCGGACGTTTCGGTTTTGCCGTGCTGGCGTTCTTCTCGGTTTACCGCGAACTGTTCGAAGTGATCCTGTTCTACGAAACCCTGTGGCTGCAGGCCGGCCCAGCCGGGCACCAGGCGGTGCTGGCGGGTGGTGCCACGGCGCTGGTGCTGCTGGTGGGGTTGGCCTGGGTGATCCTGCGTGGCTCGGCCAAGCTGCCGCTGTCGCTGTTCTTCAGCATCAACGCCGCGCTGCTATGTGCCTTGTCGGTTGTGTTCGCCGGGCATGGCGTGAAGGCGTTGCAAGAGGCCGGGGTACTTGGAACACGGCCGGTGGCGTTCTTCGAGTTCGACTGGCTGGGGATTCACGCTGACGCCTACTCGCTTTCGGCGCAGGCGCTGGCCTTGCTGGCCATCGTGTTCCTGTACGGGCGCTCGCGCCTGGCGGAAAGGCGCAGGGCAGCGGCCAACTGATTGGGGCCGCGCTGCGGCCCATCGCCGGCAAGCCAGCTCCCACCCCGACCGCATCGGCTTCAAGCCATTTGCAGTACCTGTGGGAGCCGGCTTGCTGGCGATGGGCTGCAAGGCAGCCCCTGGCATTATCAGTTCAGGCCGGCTGTGGCGCCTTGAGAATGTTCTGCAGCAACTGGACACTTTCGACAGCGTCATGACCCAGGCTGGTCAGGTAGCCGCCATCAGGTTGATCGGTCAGCCCCTTTTCATGCAGGCGTTGCGCGGCGGCTACCAGGGCGGGGGAAGCGTTCTTGTGAATCTTGATGCCTTCCTGGCTGCTGTCGTGCTTGAACAGCGAAAGGACTTCCAGTTCAGCGATCAGATCGGGGGTAAAAGGCATGGCGACTCCTGACTTCCAGACAAGGATGACGGCACCGTTCTACGGTGCCTGACCTTCGAGTGTAGCCGGGTTATTCGTCCTCGCCTTGATCCATCTCAGGCGGCAGTTCCGGCAGCGCGCGCAGGGCATTCTCGTACCACTCGCGGTCGAACTCGCGGTCTTCCACCAGCATGTTGTCAATTTCGAAGGCCAGTACATGGGCCATCAGGTTGAGAATGTCTTCGCGCTCGTAACCGACCAGGGTCAGTTTGTTGAATGTGGCTTTCGCCGCCGCCGGGTCGCCACTTTCGATCTGGTTCTCGATGGCCTGGGTCAGCGTTGCCTCGGCGAAGGCTTCGTCGTCGTCATTGTCGATGTCGGTGGGCTCGCTCATGGCGGTACTCCTAGGGTGGGATGCACAGTGTGCCACGCTTGTGGCGGCAATGCCCGGGCATTGACGGGGCGCATGACGCTGGTCAGGAGCGGGCGTACGGTCTATAAAAGCCGGGCCAACCCCTTACGGCCTGGAGGCTGTTACCTCATGCTCAAGCTTCATGGATTCTCGGTCAGCAACTACTACAACATGGTCAAGCTGGCCCTGCTGGAAAAAGGCCTGCCCTTCGAGGAAGTCACCTTCTATGGCGGCCAGGCGCCACAGGCGCTGGAAGTGAGCCCGCGAGGCAAGGTTCCGGTGCTGCAGACCGAACATGGCTTCCTCAGCGAAACCAGCGTGATCCTCGACTATATCGAGCAGACCCAGGGCGGCAAGGCGCTGCTGCCGGCCGACCCGTTCGGGCAGGCCAAGGTGCGTGAGCTGCTCAAGGAAATCGAGCTGTACATCGAACTGCCGGCGCGTACCTGCTATGCCGAGTCTTTCTTTGGTATGCAGGTCGAGCCGCTGATAAAGGAAAAAGCCCGTGCCGACCTGCTGGCCGGTTTTGCCACGCTCAAGCGTAACGGCCGCTTCGCACCCTATGTGGCGGGTGAGCAACTGACCCTGGCAGACCTGATGTTCTGCTTCTCGGTCGACCTGGCCTGCGCGGTGGGCAAGAAGGTGCTGAACATCGACTTCCTGGCGGACTTCCCGCAGGCCAAGGCGTTGCTGCAGCTGATGGGCGACAACCCGCACATGGCGCGGATCGTGGCGGACAAGGAGGCGGCGATGCCGGCCTTCATGGAGATGATTCGCAGCGGCAAGCGTTGAGTCTGGTGTTGGACCCTTCGCGGGCACGCCCGCTCCCACAGGGAAACGATGTACCTGTGGGAGCGGGCGTGCCCGCGAACGAGGGCGAAGCCCTCGCAATGGGCCTTAACGCGAAGCCAGCAGCGCCTTGCCGCGGGCGACGGCCGCACGCACCTGCGCCGGTGCGGTACCACCAATGTGGTTACGGGCATTCACCGAGCCTTCCAGGGTCAGCACGGCAAACACGTCCTGCTCGATCTGGTCGCTGAACTGGCGCAGTTCGTCCAGGCTCATTTCGGCCAGGTCCTTGCCGGTGTCCACGCCATACTTCACCGCGTGACCCACGATCTCGTGGCAGTCACGGAACGGCAGGCCACGGCGTACCAGGTAGTCGGCCAGGTCGGTGGCGGTGGAGAAACCGCGCAGGGCCGCTTCACGCATGATGGCGTGCTTGGGCTTGATTGCCGGGATCATGTCGGCAAAGGCACGCAGCGAGTCGCGCAGGGTGTCGGCGGCGTCGAACAGCGGTTCCTTGTCTTCCTGGTTGTCCTTGTTGTAGGCCAGCGGCTGGCCTTTCATCAGGGTCAGCAGGCCGGTCAGGGCGCCGAACACACGGCCGCTCTTGCCACGTACCAGTTCCGGCACGTCCGGGTTCTTTTTCTGCGGCATGATCGAGCTGCCGGTGCAGAAGCGGTCTGGCAGGTCGATGAACTGGAACTGCGCGCTGGTCCACAGCACCAGCTCTTCGGAGAAGCGCGACAGGTGCATCATCGCCACGCTGGCGGCGGCGCAGAATTCGATGGCGAAGTCGCGGTCCGACACGCCGTCCAGCGAGTTGCCGGCCACGGCTTCGAAGCCCAGCAGCTTGCAGGTGAGTTCACGGTCGATCGGGTAGGTGGTGCCTGCCAGCGCGGCGCTGCCCAGGGGCATGCGGTTGGCACGCTTGCGGCAGTCGACCAGGCGCTCGTAGTCGCGGCTGAGCATTTCGAACCAGGCCAGCAGGTGGTGGCCGAAGGTGACCGGTTGGGCCGTCTGCAGGTGAGTGAAGCCGGGCATGATGGTCTCGGCTTCACGCTCGGCCTGCTCCAGCAGGCCCTGCTGCAGGCGGGTGATTTCGGCCAGGATCAGGTCGATTTCGTCGCGCAGCCAAAGGCGAATGTCGGTGGCCACCTGGTCGTTGCGGCTACGGCCGGTGTGCAGCTTCTTGCCGGTGATGCCGATACGGTCGGTCAGGCGTGCCTCGATGTTCATGTGTACGTCTTCGAGGTCGACACGCCAGTCGAAAGTGCCAGCCTCGATCTCGCCCTGGATGGTCTTCAGGCCATCGATGATGGTGTCGCGCTCGGCATCGCTGAGCACGCCGACCTGCGCCAGCATGGTGGCATGGGCGATCGAACCCATGATGTCGTGGCGGTACAGGCGCTTGTCGAAATCGACCGAGGCGGTGAAACGGGCGACGAAGGCGTCGACGGGCTCACTGAAGCGGCCGCCCCAGGACTGATTGGTCTTGTCGGTGCTCATGGATTCACTCATTGCAGGCGTGAACGAAAAAGTGGCGCCGATGATAGCAGGGTTTGGGCTGGCCGCCGCAGGGCGCTGGTCGAGAGAAATACGCGGAAAACGATAGAGAAGGATTTGCAGGAATGAACGGCAGTGTTCCACGGACCGTCTACAGTTGGACAGAGGACTGGCAGTGAATCTGCCGGCCGAGTGAATCTTTGGCCATCGCACCGGTCTAGAGCGTGACCTTAGTGTCGCTCGAACCATACCTGTCTACGCTATACCTGTGCGAGACTCATTCAGGAATCCAGCGCAATTATGAATGTCCTGATCGTTGATGACGAACCCCAAGGCCGTGAGCGCCTTAGCCGGCTGCTCGGCGAACTGGAGGGTTACACCGTGCTGGAGCCTAGCGCCACCAACGGCGAGGAGGCCTTGGCGCTGATCGAAAGCCTCAAGCCCGATGTGGTCCTGCTGGACATCGGCATGCCAGGCCTGGACGGCCTGCAGGTTGCTGCTCGCCTGTGCGAGCGCGAGGCGCCGCCGGCGGTGGTGTTTTGCACCGGGGACGATGAATACGGTGCCGAGGCTTTCAAGGACAGTACCCTCAGCCATGTGACCAAACCTTTCCAGGCCCAGGCCTTGCGCGATGCCTTGCGCAAGGCTGAAAAGCCCAACCGCGCCCAATTGGCGGCGCTCACCAGGCCGGCCAATGAAGGTGGCGGGCCGCGTAGCCACATCAGTGCCCGCACGCGCAAAGGCATCGAGCTGATCCCTTTGCCCCAGGTGATCTATTTCATTGCCGATCACAAGTACGTGACCTTGCGCCACGAGGCCGGGGAAGTACTGCTCGACGAGCCGCTCAAGGCCCTGGAAGACGAGTTTGGCGAACGCTTCGTGCGTATCCACCGCAATGCGCTGGTCGCCCGCGAGCGTATCGAACGCCTGCAGCGCACGCCGCTGGGGCATTTCCAGCTGTACCTGAAAGGCCTGGACGGTGACGCCCTGACCGTCAGCCGGCGCCATGTGGCCGGTGTGCGCAAGATGATGCAAACCCTCTGAGCCTGTACCGACCCAATCGCCGGCAAGCCAGCTCCCACAGGTATAGCGTCAGCCTTGAGCCTTGCACGGCTTCTGTGGGAGCTGGCTTGCCGGCGATTGGGCGGTACAGGTAAGCACAGGATCCTGATCCACATCTGCTAGCGATACCGGCGATGCTGTTATCATCGACAGCATTTCTCTGGATCGGGGCGTTCCATGTCCACTCGCGAAATCCGCATTGCCACCCGTAAAAGTGCCTTGGCCCTGTGGCAGGCCGAATACGTCAAAGCCCGCCTCGAGCAGGCCCACCCCGGTCTGCTGGTGACCCTGGTGCCCATGGTCAGCCGTGGCGACAAGCTGCTCGACGCGCCGCTGGCAAAGATTGGTGGCAAGGGCCTGTTCGTCAAGGAACTGGAAACCGCCCTGCTGGACAACGAAGCCGACATCGCCGTGCATTCGATGAAGGACGTGCCCATGGACTTCCCCGAAGGCCTGGGCCTGTATTGCATCTGCGAGCGCGAAGACCCGCGTGATGCCTTTGTTTCCAATACCTTTGATAGCCTCGACGCGCTGCCTGCCGGCAGCATCGTCGGTACCTCCAGCCTGCGTCGCCAGGCCCAGTTGCTGGCGCGTCGCCCGGACCTGCAAATCCGCTTCCTGCGCGGCAACGTCAACACCCGCCTGGCCAAGCTGGATGCCGGTGAGTACGACGCCATCATCCTCGCCGCCGCCGGCTTGATCCGCCTGGGCTTCGAAGACCGCATCACCTCCACCATCAGCGTCGATGACAGCCTGCCGGCTGGCGGCCAGGGCGCGGTGGGCATCGAATGCCGCAGCGCCGACCAGCAAATCCACGCGCTGCTGGCGCCGCTGCACCATGCCGATACCGCCGACCGAGTGGTGGCCGAACGCGCCCTGAACAAACGCCTGAATGGCGGCTGCCAGGTACCGATTGCCTGCTATGCGGTGCTGCAAGGTGACCAGCTGTGGCTGCGTGGCCTGGTCGGCCAGCCCAGCGGCGGTACCCTGCTGGTGGCCGATGCCCGCGCCCCACGTACTGCCGCCGAAACCCTGGGCGTGCAGGTGGCCGAGGACCTGCTGGGGCAGGGCGCCGAGGCCATCCTCAAGGAAGTCTACGGCGAGGCCGGCCACCCGTGAGTTCGTGGCGCCTGTTGCTGACCCGGCCTGCCGAGGACTGTGCGGCACTGGCGCAAAGCTTGGCAGCGGCGGGGGTAGCCAGCAGCTGCCTGCCGCTGTTGGCAATCAAGCCCGTCGCTGTGGATAACCAGCAACGCCTGTTGCTGGAAGGCCTGCAGGGCTTCCAGGCGATCATCGTGGTCAGCAAGCCGGCAGCCCGGTTGTTGCTTGAGCGACTGGCCGATGCCGGCCTGCAGCCACCCGTGCAAGGCTGGTTCACTGTGGGCGAGGCAACCGCCGCCGTGCTGCAGGGTGCGGGCCTGGCAGTGAGCTTCCCCGCACGTGGCGATGACAGCGAAGCGTTGCTGGCGCTGCCAGCCCTGCGCCAGGCAGTTGCCGTGCCGGCGCCGCGGGTCTTGATCGTTCGTGGCGTCGGAGGTCGCGAACTGCTGGCAGAGCGTCTTGCAGAGCAAGGTGCTAGTGTCGATTATCT
Organism: Pseudomonas sp. UBA6753; assembly: GCF_002453565.1. Taxonomy (NCBI): domain Bacteria; kingdom Pseudomonadati; phylum Pseudomonadota; class Gammaproteobacteria; order Pseudomonadales; family Pseudomonadaceae; genus Pseudomonas; species Pseudomonas sp. UBA6753. The sequence continues at coordinate 26,094 of NZ_DKHD01000059.1, forward strand.
GGAACTGTATCGTCGCTGCCTGCCGGATTACCCGGCGGGCACCCTGATGCGCCGCATCGAAGCGGAACGCCTCAATGGCCTGGTGGTCAGCAGTGGGCAGGGTTTTGAACACTTGCAGCAGATGGCCGGCGCCGATTGGCCGCAGCTGGCGCGTCTGCCGCTGTTCGTGCCCAGCCCTCGGGTTGCCGAGCAGGCCAGGGCCGCCGGGGCCCAACAGGTTGTGGATTGCCGTGGCGCCAGTGCCACGGCCTTGCTGGCAGCCGTGCAGCTAAGCGCTGCACCTGCCTCTTAAGGCGCTAAGCTGAACGCGATGCGCCCCCATGCAAAGGATGGATACGTGAGCGAGACTGTCTTGTCCAATAACGATCAGCCGTCGGCACAGGCGCCGGCGGAACCCGTCACCGCCCCACCTGCCAAGCGCTCCGGCAGTGGCCTGGCAACGCTGGCCCTGCTGTTGGGCGCGGCCGGGGTGGCGGTAGGTGGCTGGGGTGTCTGGCAGGTGCGTCAACTGCAAGGCAGCGAATTCAACCAGGGCCAGCACATCGAGGCGCTGAACCAGCGCGCCGAGGCCCTGCAGCAGCGTGAACAGCAGATCAGCGCGCAGCTGGCCAGCCTGCCGGCGGCCAGCGAGCTGGAAGACCGCCGCCGCCTGGTGGCGCAGTTGCAAGGCGACCAGCAACGCCTCAGCCAGCGCCTGGAAACCGTACTGGGCGAAAGCCGCAAGGAATGGCGCCTGGCCGAGGCCGAGCACCTGCTGCGCCTGGCCACCCTGCGCCTGTCTGCGCTGCAGGACATCACCAGTGCCAAGGCCTTGGTCGAGGGGGCGGACGAGATCCTGCGCGAGCAGAGCGATCCGGGTGCCTTCGCCGCCCGTGAGCAACTGGCGCGCAGCTTGGCCACGCTCAACAGCACCCAGCAACCGGACCGTACTGGCCTGTTCCTGAAACTGGCCGCTCAGCGCGAGCTGGTGCAGCAACTCAGCGCCCAGTCGCCGGAGTTCGACACCAATGCCGATGCCCTGGGCGCGCTCACCGCCGATGGTGACGGCGCCAGTCGCCTGTCCCAGTGGTGGGCCGAGATCTCCAAGTACTTCCAGATCGACTTCAACGCCGATGACAACGTGCGTCCGCTGCTGGCCGGGCAGCAACTGAACCAGCTGCGCCTGGCCCTGAGCCTGACCATCGAGCAGGCCCAGTGGGCAGCGCTCAATGGCGATAGCAAGGTGTACACCCAGGCGCTGGACGACGCCCGCAGCGTGCTGCTGGCCAACTTCAACGCCGACAACCCGCAAAGCAAGGCCATGCTTGACAGCCTCAACGCCCTGGCCGAGCAGCCGGTGTCGGTGGTTACCCCCGACCTCAGCGAAAGCCTGGCCGCAGTGCAGGCCTATATACAGCGCCGCCACCTGCCGGCCGAGGCTGAAGGGGGCAAGCCATGAAGCGTGTCTACCTGCTGGCCGTGCTGGCGATCGTGGTCGCCGCGGCGCTGGGTATTGCGGTCGCCAAGCACAGCGGCTACGTGCTGATCTCCTATGGCAGCTTCCGCTACCAGTCGGGGCTGTGGGCGGCCCTGGCCGGCTTGCTGGCTGTAGTGCTGCTGCTGTGGCTGCTGCGCTACCTGGTCGGCCTGGTGCTGACTTCCAGCGGCGTGGTCAACCCGTGGTCGCGGCGTAATCGCAGCCGGCGCGTTCGTCTGGCCATCGAGCAGGGCCAGCTGGACCTCGCCGAGGGCCGTTGGGCCAGTGCCCAGCGTCATCTGCACCGTGCCGCCGAAGCCGAGCGCCAGCCGTTGCTGTACTACCTCGGTGCCGCGCGTGCCGCCAACGAGCAAGGCCGAACCGAAGACAGCGACAACCTGCTGGAACGTGCCCTGGAGCGCCAGCCGCAAGCGGAACTGGCTATCGCCCTGACCCATGCACAGTTGCAGATGGACCGTGGCGAAAGCGACGGCGCCCTGGAAACCCTGCTGGCCATGCAGGAGCGCCACCCGCACAACGGCCAGGTGCTGCGCCTGCTGCAGCGCCTGCACCTGGAGCGCGGCGATTGGTCGGCACTGATTCGCCTGCTGCCCGACCTGCGCAAGGGCAAGGTGCTGCCAGCCGCCGAGCTGGCTGCCCTGGAGCAACGTGCCTGGGGCCAGAACCTGAGCCTGGCCACCACCCGTGGCGAGGACGCGCAAAGTGCCCGTCAGGCCTTGGAGCGCGCCTGGCAGCAACTGACCGCAGCCCAGCGCCAGGAGCCTCAGCTGGTGCTGGCCTATGCCGAGCAATTGCGCCAGGTGGGTGCCCAGAGCGAAGCCGAACAAGTGCTGCGCACCGCCCTCAAGCGTGAATACGAAAGCCACCTGGCCCGCCTGTACGGCCTGGTGCGCGGCGATGACCCGGCGCGCCAGCTGCAAACAGCCGAAGGTTGGCTCAAGGCCCACCCGCAAGATGCCAGCCTGCTGCTTACCCTGGGCCGTCTTAGCCTGCAGAACCGCCTGTGGGGCAAGGCGCGCGACTATCTGGAAAGCAGCCTGCGCATGGAGCGCAACCCCGAGGCCTGTGCCGAGCTGGCGCGCCTGCTTGCCGGCCTTGGCGAGACCGAGCGCAGCAACCAGCTGTTCCAGGAGGGCCTCGGCCTGCTGGACGAGCGCCTGCTGGCCCTGCCTTTGCCCGAAGGCGTACGCGCCTGACCTACCCCAGGGCCCGCGCAAAGGTGCGGGCCTTGGGGGCGGGTAACTTTTCTCTTGATGTAAGTTAGATCTGCAATCCATTTCTTCAGACGTTTCCTACTGCATAGTTGGAAATTTCCTTCGCGATTCAGCGACTTGTCGTTGCTGTCGCGCCTTGAAACAAAGCGCGTCTTTCCTCTACCGTTTCAGGCCACTTCATTATCCCGGGACCTTCACCGCCCATGCTGCCGGCCCGTTTGCGCACCTTTTTCCTACCTGCCTGCCTTGCTGCACTGGCGGTACTGGCCGCGTCCTTCCACCTGGAAAGCGTCCTCGGGCTGGTGCCCTGCCCGTTGTGTTTCAGCCAGCGGCTGCTGCTTGGCCTGTACGCGCTGCTGTGCCTGGCGGCAGTGGTGCAGGCACCGGGTACGGCGGGCATTCGCTGTTACGCGCGGGCGACGCTGGGCTGTTCGCTGGCCGGGGCGTTGCTGGCAGCGCGACATGTCTGGTTGCAAGGGGATGACGGGGCCATCCCGGTCTGCCCGGTGCCGCTCGGGCGGCTGTTCGAACAATCCTGGGGCGAGGCGGCCCGGCAATTGTTGTTCGGCGGCCCGGATTGCAACTCGCTGGCCTGGAGCTTTCTCGACCTGACCCTGCCCGAGTGGAGCCTGCTGGCCTTCCTGCTGCTGGCGGTGCTGCCCTTGAGTTGCCTGCTGGCGTATCGTTTCCGCACCCTGGCGAGAACATGACCTGGCGCAAGGTTGCGCCATTGGCACGACCAATGGCCGTGTAACAGGGTATTAAACACTTGTATGAACTTTGTCCGCTGCGTACCTTGAAGGGCAGCACGCGCGGGAATAATCTCCCAGCACGCATACCGAAAACACAACTGCTCGATGCCGCCTGCTGATGTCACCTCTGTGCTGCACGGTCGTGGTGCGAGGTGCAGCGGCATCTACCCAGAAGGGAAGAGATCGCCATGCTCGATAGTTGTCAGAACGCTCAGGAACGCTGGGGTGGGGTTCACAAACTGATCGACCGCTGGCTGGAGGAGCGCCAGGAACTGGTGCAGGCTTTCCGCGCGCTGCGCGATGCCAAGCCGGCCTTCGCCGACAAGGACACGAACGGGGACTTTTGCGCGCTCCTTGTCGACTACGTTTCGGCGTGGCATTTCGAGGTTTGCGAGCAGCTGGTCAGTGAGGCCAAGGCCTTCGGCGACGAGAAGGCGCTGATGCTGGCCGAAGAGATCAACCCACGGATCAACGACATTACTCAGATCGCACTGGCCTTCAATGACCATTGCGCCAAGGGTGAATGCAAGGACACCGAACGCTTTGCCGAAAAGCTGGGCAAGCTGGGTGGCCTGCTGCACGAGCGCTTCGAACTGGAAGACTGCCTGATAGAAGTGTTGCACAACGCGCACAAGGAAGAAGGCGCGGTCCAGGCTTGAGGGTTGGCGTCAGTCGCCAACCGCCAGCAGTTCGATCTCGAACACCAGGGGTGTATAGGGTTCGATCAGGTCGCCCGCACCCTCGGCGCCATAAGCTTGCGCTGAGGGAATCACCAGGCGCCATTTGGCGCCGGTGTGCATCTTTGGCAAGGCCACCTGCCACCCTTCGATTACCGAGTCCAGGCTGAACCACTGGGGCGTCTGGTTCTGGTCGAACACCGAGCCGTCTGGCAGCCTGCCCACGTAGCGCACTTGCACCTTGCCACCGGCTTTGGGCTGCGCACCCGTACCTGCTTGCAGTTCGCTGTAGAGCACGCCCTCCGGTAGTTCGTGCACGCCATAACGACCACGCTCGTTGGCCATGAAGCGTGTTTCGGCAGCTTGAAGTTTCTGCATGGCGGCATCGCCTTCCTGGGCTTCCTGCTGCTGGAGCAAGGCCTGCATGCGTGCCTTGTCGAGTTTCAGCGGTTGCCCCTGGTAGGACTGGCGCAGGCCTTCTACCAGCGCATCCAGTTGCAGGCCCGGCATATCCTGGCGCAGCCGCTCACCCAGGCTGGCGCCGATGCTGTAGGCGACGTCATGTTCTTCGCTGTCGGCCAAGGCGATGGGTGCCAGCAGGCATAAACCTAAAACAAGATATCGAAGCATGGTCAGTTCCTGCGCCAATGAGCGGGGAAGTATGCCAGTGTTCGTTATTTGTATTCGCCTTTTTACGCCCGCTGTAGGAGCGGCCTTGTGTCGCGAAAGGGCTGCGGAGCAGCCCCGGCGATATTTGCCCTGGCGCTGAAACCGGGGGCCGCTCCGCGCCCCATCGCGACACAAGGCCGCTCCTACAGGGGGGTGTGCAATACAGATAATTGCCAAATATCAGCAATGATTTATTCAGCAACTACACTTGCTCGGAGCTGCAAGATAACAACTTTGCCCAGGCATGCAACGCGGCGTAAATAATACTGTCAACATGCCCTAGCGGCGGTAGCAGCAGAAGCATAGTATGAGCCGCAATCTCGTCAGCCAGGAGGTAAACCATGTCGGCTAAAAAGAAGCCAGTAAGCACGCCGTTACACCTGCTCCAGCAACTTTCGGGCAGCTTGCTCGAACACTTGGAAGATGCCTGCTCGCAAGCGCTGGCTGATGCGGAAAAACTGCTGGCCAAGTTGGAAAAGCAGCGTGGCAAGGCCCAGGAAAAACTGCACAACGGTCGCCTGAAACTGCAAGACGCGGCCAAGGCAGGTAAAGCCAAGGCGCAGACCAAGGCACAAAAAGCCATTGGCGAACTTGAAGAACTGCTCGACTCCCTCAAGGAGCGTCAAAGCCAGACCCGTTCTTATATCCAGCAACTCAAGCGCGATGCTCAGGACAGCCTCAAGCTGGCCCAAGGTGTAGGCAAGGTTCGCGAAGCTGCAGCCAAGGCGCTTGACCAGCGTGCTGCCAAGACCTCCAAACCGGCAGCCGCCAAACCCGTCACCAAGGCTGCTGCGGCCAAACCTGCAGCCAAGCCGGCCGCCAAGGCCGCTGCTGCTGCCAAACCTGCGGC
>NZ_DKHD01000059.1:31848-49891 GCF_002453565.1 Pseudomonas sp. UBA6753
GCCAAACCTGCAGCCAAGCCGGCTGCCAAGGCCACCGCAGCCGCTAAACCTGCAGCCAAGCCTGCAGCCAAAGCCACCGCAGCCGCTAAACCTGCAGCCAAGCCAGCGGCGGCCAAAACGCCAGCCAAAGCCGCTGCTGCCAAGCCGGCCGCGAAACCAGCTGCCGCCAAGGCCCCAGCACGTACGGCTGCCAAACCCGCCGCCAAGCCAGCAGCTGCCAAGCCTGTTGCCAGCAAGCCAGCCGAAGCCAAACCGGCTACGCCAGCCGCCAGCACTCCGGCCGCCGCGACCAACTCGGCCACCCCGGCAGCTTCGGTAGCGCCATCGGCACCTGCCAGCACCCCGGCTCAGGCACCGTCTTCGGCGTCCTGAAGCGCTGCCGCCGCGACGCGCAACCGAACCAGCGCGTCGTGGTGGCGGGCCTGGGCCGGCGCCAGCCGGTCCAGCCAGTTTTCCATGGGCTCATGGGCGCCGACCGGCCACTGTCGCGAACGCTCCTGCAAGCGTTCCAGCAAGGCTTTCTCGGCCTGTAACTCCAACCCCTTCACCTGCTCACGCAGCGCCGCCAGTTGCGCATCACTTTGCGCCGCTGCTCGCCACTGCTGGCGCAAGCTACGTAACGGGTTGACCACTTCGCGCTGCCAGGGCTCGGCAACCTCGCGCAATGCCTGCACGCGTTCGTCCCGCACGGCCACGCCACGCGCCTGCAACCAGGTTGCGCACAGCAGCAGACAGACATCGCCACCCAGCGCCTGCAGGGCGAGGCAGGCGGCTTCCACGCCGGGCCTGGCGTACAGGGCCAGGGCGTGATTCCACAGGTCGGTGTGCATGGTTCCACTCGCGCTATGGGCCGAGGAAGCTGGTAGACTCCGCGACCATCATGATCAGACTATCCAACCTCACTTTACAGCGTGGTCCGCAGCGCTTGCTAGAAGGCGCCGAGATGACCCTGCACACCGGTCACAAGGCCGGCCTGATCGGCGCCAACGGCGCCGGAAAATCCAGCCTGTTCGCCTTGCTGCGCGGTGAACTGTCGCCTGATGCCGGCGATTGCCAGCTGCCCGGTGACTGGCGCATCGCCCACATGCGCCAGGAAGTCGATACCCTCGACCGCCTGGCCGTGGACTATGTGCTCGACGGTGACGTGCGCCTGCGCAAGGTCCAGGCCGAACTGGCCGCGGCCGAGCAGGCCCACGACGGTACCGCCCTGGCGCGCCTGCACATTGAGCTGGATAGCGCCGACGGCTATACCGCCGACGCCCGCGCATGCAAGTTGCTGGCCGGCCTTGGTTTCACCAACGAACAGATGGACCGCCGCGTCGGCGACTTCTCCGGTGGTTGGCGGATGCGCCTGAACCTGGCCCAGGCCCTGATGTGCCCGTCCGACCTGCTGCTGCTCGACGAGCCCACCAACCACCTGGACCTGGACGCTATCCTGTGGCTGGAGGACTGGCTCAAGGGCTACCCCGGCACGTTGTTGCTGATCTCCCACGACCGCGACTTCCTCGATGCCGTAGTCGACCATGTGCTGCACATCGAGCAGCGCAAGCTGAACCTGTACAAAGGCGGCTACACCGCCTTCGAGCGCACCCGGGCCGAGCGCCTGGCGCAACAGCAGCAGGCCTACGAGAAACAGCAGGCCCAGCGTGCGCACATGGAAAAGTACATTGCCCGCTTCAAGGCCCAGGCCACCAAGGCCCGCCAGGCACAGAGCCGGATCAAGGCCCTGGAGCGCATGGAGGAGCTGTCGGCGGCGCATGTCGATTCGCCGTTCGACTTCGTTTTCCGCGAGTCGCAGAAAATCTCCAGCCCGCTGCTCAGCCTGTCCGAAGGCCGCCTGGGCTACGGTGACAAGGCGATCCTCGACAAGGTCAAGCTGCAGCTCACCCCCGGTGCGCGCATTGGCCTGCTCGGCCCCAACGGCGCTGGCAAGTCGACCCTGATCAAGAACCTCGCAGGCGAACTCGAGCCACTGTCGGGCCGCCTGGTGCGGGGTGAGAACCTGGCTGTGGGCTACTTTGCCCAGCACCAGCTGGATTCGCTGGACGACAAGGCCAGCCCGCTGCTGCACCTGCAACGCATTGCCCCCACCGAGCGTGAGCAGACCCTGCGCGACTTCCTGGGTGGCTTCGACTTCCATGGTGATCGCGTCGACGAGCCGGTGGTGAACTTCTCCGGTGGTGAGAAGGCCCGCCTGGCGCTGGCCCTGATCGCCTGGGAGCGACCGAACCTGCTGCTGCTCGACGAACCGACCAACCACCTCGACCTGGAAATGCGCCTGGCGCTGACCATGGCCCTGCAGGAGTTTGCCGGTGCCGTGGTGGTGGTGTCGCACGACCGTCATCTGCTCAAGAGCACAACCGACGACTTCCTGTTGGTGGCTGACTGCAAGGTCGACATCTTCGATGGTGACCTGGACGACTACAGCCGCTGGCTGGTCGAGTACCGCCAGCGCAGCGCGCCGGCCAGCACCGCCCCGGTCAACCCGGACAAGACCGACAAGAAGGCCCAACGCCAGGCTGCCGCAGCCTTGCGCCAGCAACTGGCCCCGCACAAGAAGGCCGCTGACAAGCTGGAAGCCGAGCTCAACCAGGTGCACGCGCAACTGGCCGAGATCGAGACCGCACTGGGTGATGGTGGCCTCTACGACGCGTCGCGCAAGGACGAGTTGCGTGACCTGCTGGCGCGCCAGACCAAGCTGAAGCAGCGCGAAGGCGAACTGGAAGAGGCCTGGATGGAAGCGCTGGAAACCCTCGAAAGCATGCAGGCCGAGCTCGAGGCGCTGTCCTGATGGAGGAACTGCGTTCGCTGCTGCCAGGGCAATGGATGGACACCTTCTGGCTGGGCTTGCAGATCCTGTTGATCCTGGTAGCGGCCTTCGTCCTGCAGCGCATCGTTGCACGCGGGCTGAGCCGCCTGAGCCAGCGTTACCCGTTGCCGCCGGAACTGCTGGTGCCGGTGCGTGGTGGCCTGCGCTGGCTGATCATGGGCAGCGCGTTGCTGTTCGTGCTGGAGCGCCTGGGTGTATCGGCGACTGTGCTGTGGACAGCACTGTCCGGCTTCGTCGCGGTGGCGGCGGTGGCCTTCTTCGCCATGTGGAGCGTGCTGTCCAACCTGCTGTGCGCGGTACTGATCTTCACCGTCGGGCCGTTTCGTATTGGTGACGTGGTCGAACTGGTCGAGACCTTGGACAAGCCGGGCGTCAAGGGCCGGGTGATTGCCATCAACCTGCTGTTCACCACCCTGATGGAAATGCCCGAGGCGGGCGGGGCGCTGGTGCAGGTGCCCAATAGCCAGTTCTTCCAGAAGTCGGTACGCCGCTGGCGCGGGGCTGAGGTGCAGTCCATGCACAAAGAGTCGTCCGCCGAGGTGGATTGATTAATCCTGTACGGCCCTCTTCGCGGGCTTGCCCGCTCCCACAGGGAATCCATAGCCTTTGAGGGCAGCGCAATACCTGTGGGAGCGGGCAAGCCCGCGAAGAGGCCGGTACAGGCAGAACAAATCCTGCAAAATTTACTGGTTATTTTTTCACCAACACCTTAGCTTAACGTTTTGCAACATATGTTCGAGCGAGGTGTGTGATGTCGATGGAAGTGTGGTTGGGCTTCTTTGCCGCCTGTTGGGTGATCAGCCTTTCACCCGGTGCCGGGGCGATTGCCTCGATGTCCAGCGGCCTGCAATACGGCTTCTGGCGTGGTTACTGGAACGCCCTGGGCCTGCAACTGGGCCTGATCGTGCAGATCGCCATCATCGCCGCCGGCGTCGGCGCCATCCTGGCCGCCTCGGCCACGGCATTCCAGATCATCAAATGGTTCGGCGTCGCCTACCTTGTCTACTTGGCCTACAAGCAATGGCGAGCCTTGCCGATGGACATGAGCGATGAATCCGCCGTGCGCCCTATCGGTAAACCGCTGAGCCTGGTGTTCCGTGGCTTCCTGGTCAACGTCAGCAACCCCAAGGCACTGGTGTTCATGCTGGCGGTGCTGCCGCAGTTCATCAACCCGCATGAACCTCTGTTGCCGCAGTATGTGGCGATCACCGTGACCATGGTCACCGTGGATATGCTGGTGATGGCGGGGTACACCGGGTTGGCTGCGCGGGTTTTGCGCTTGCTGCGTACGCCCAAGCAGCAGAAGCGTTTGAACCGGACGTTCGCCGGGTTGTTCATTGGCGCGGCCACCTTCCTGGCGACTTTGCGTCGCGCGCCAGTCTGACAGACCGTAGGCCATTCGCGGGCTTGCCCGCTCCCACAGGTATTACTGCAGCCCTGAGGGCAGCGCAGTACCGGTGGGAGCGGGCAAGCCCGCGAATGGGCCACCTCTATTTCTGCTTGTCCACCAACCCCTTGAGCAAATCCACCGGCAGCGGAAAGACGATGGTCGAACTCTTGTCCCCGGCAATCGTCCCCAGCGTCTGCATGTAACGCAACTGCATCGCCCCCGGCTCCTTGCTCAGCATCTGCGCCGCCTGCATCAATTTCTCCGACGCCTGCAACTCACCCTCGGCATGGATCACCTTGGCCCGTCGTTCACGCTCGGCCTCGGCCTGGCGGGCAATGGCACGCACCATCGATTCGTTGAGGTCGACGTGCTTGATCTCGACGTTGGCCACCTTGATGCCCCAGGCATCGGTCTGTGCATCCAGCACCTGGCGAATGTCCGAGTTCAGCTGCTCGCGTTCGGCCAACAGTTCATCCAGTTCGTGCTTGCCGAGCACCGCGCGCAGCGTGGTCTGGGCCAGCTGGCTGGTCGCCACGAGGAAGTCCTCGACCTGGATGATCGCTTTCTGCGGGTCGAGCACGCGGAAGTAGACCACGGCGTTGACCTTGACCGAGACGTTGTCGCGGGTGATCACATCCTGCGGTGGTACATCCAGCACCACGGTGCGCAGGTCGACCCGCACCATTTGCTGGATCACCGGGATCAGCAGGATCAGCCCCGGCCCCTTAACCTGCCAGAAGCGCCCCAGCTGGAACACCACGCCGCGCTCGTATTCGCGCAGGATGCGGAATGCCGACAGCAACAGCATCGCCAGCACGATCAGCACCGCGCCGAAGCCCAATTGCATGAACATGGTCATTCTCCTTGCGCCGCGGGCGCGGCGGCGCTCACTTCCAGCATGACGCCATGGCGCGCGGTCACCCGCACGTTCTGGCCCGCTTGCAGTGGCGTTGCACACTGCGCCTGCCATTGCTCGCCCTGGGCCAGCACAAAGCCACAGAACGGGTTGCCCGCCATCACTTGGGTGACGGTGACCAGGCTGCCGACCAGGCCGGCGTCACCGCTGACCAGCGCCCGTCGGCGGGCCTTGAGCGCCATGCCCAGCACACCGCCGATCAGCAGCGCCGAGAGCACCGCCAGGGTGCCGATCAGGGCCAGCGGGATGCCGAAACCAGGGGCATCGGTGTCGATCAGGATCAGCGCGCCGACCACGAAGGCGACGATGCCGCCAAAACCGACCACGCCGAAACTGGGCAGGAAGGCTTCGGCGATCATGAAGGCGATACCGAGCAATATCAGCGCCACCCCGGCGAAGCTCACCGGCAACAGCTGCAGGGCATACAGCGCCAGCAGCAGGCAGATGCCGCCGACCACGCCGCCTACCGTCGAGCCGGGGTTCATGAACTCGAACAGCAGGCCGTACACACCGATCATGATCAGGATCAGCGCCACGCTGGGGTTGGTGATGACTGCGAGCACCCGTGTGCGCCAGTCCGGCAGGTGCTCGACCAGGCTGGCGCCGGCAGTCTGCAGTTGCTGGGGCTGGCCAGCGACAGTGAGCGTTTTGCCATCGAGCTTGCGCAGCAGGTCGGGCAGGTCATCGGCCACCAGGTCGATCACGTCGAGCCGCAAGGCCTCGCTGGCGGACAGGCTGACCGCCTCGCGCACAGCCTTCTCCGCCCAGTCGGCATTGCGCCCGCGCAGCTGCGCCAGGCCACGAATGTAGGCTGCCGCATCGTTGACCTGCTTGCGCGCGAGGGTTTCGTCATCGCTGCCTTTGGCCTTGTCGTCCTTGGGCGTGCCTGGCGGGGCGCCTATCTGCACGGGCGTTGCGGCACCCAGGTTGGTACCGGGCGCCATGGCTGCGACATGGCTGGCATAGAGGATATAAGTGCCGGCGCTGGCGGCGCGGGCACCACTGGGGGCGACGAAGGTTGCGACCGGCACGGGGCTGGCGAGAATCGCCTTGATCATCTGGCGCATGGCGCTGTCGAGCCCGCCCGGGGTGTCCATGCGGATAACCACCAGTTGCGCACCCTGCGCCTTGGCCTGGTCGAGGCTGCGCAACAGGTAGTCGGCGCTGGCCGGGCCGATGGCGTCATCGATGCCCAGCACCCAGACTGCACCGGGCGCTGCCAAGCCACCTGGCGTGATACCAAGCAGCAACAGCAGCAACAGCCAGCGCCAGCAGCGGGTGATCACCTGTCGTCACCTCGTTTGCCTCTATTGCACAAGTTTAGCCCTGCCTGCTGGTACCCGGCCTAAAATTGGAAATTGGGGGGCGAAACCGGAGGTGCATCATGCGTATGGCAAAGACCCTGCAGGATCGCCTGGACAAGGCCAACTGCGACTACGACATCATTCCCCATCCACATTCGGCCACCAGCCTGGAGTCGGCCCGTACGGCCGGCGTGCCCGCCGAGCGGGTCGCCAAGTCGGTGATGCTCGATGACCGTCATGGCAACTACATCATGGCCGTGCTGCCGGCCAACCGGCATCTGGACATGACCAAGGTGCGCATGTCCGGGGCCTGGCAACTGACCCGGGAAAGCGGCCTGCCTAGCCTGTTCGGCGACTGCGAGCGCGGTGCCGTACCGGCGCTTGGCGATGCCTACCAGATAAAGATGCTGCTTGATTCGAGTCTTACCCGCCAAGGCGATGTCTATCTGGAGGCGGGTGATCACGATCACCTGATCCACATGAGCATGGAGCAATATCTGAAGCTGGTGCCGCGCGCCGAAGTGCGTGAGCTCAGCTGATGCTCTCAACCCATGCCGGGCCGGCATCGTCGACGACCGGTCTGGCGACGAGGAGGAACCATGGATAAGCCGATTCATCCTTTGTCCGAGATTTTCAAACAGCTGGGGCTGTCTGACGATCCGGTCGATATCGACCGTTTCATCACCACCCATTCGCCGCTCGACGACGATATAAAGCTGGTTGACGCGCCTTTCTGGAACGATTCACAGCGCGCTTTTCTGAAAGAGAAGTACATCGCTGATGACGACTGGATTCCGATGATCGACCAACTGAACGAGGCGCTGCATCCAAGCAAAAAATAAAGCGCCGAGTGGTGCCTGACGAGTGATTGGCCGTTGCTATGCTCAGGAAAACAACAAGGGGATAGCGCGATGAAAGATCCCTACGCACCAGGCTTCTGGTGCTCCGTGACGATCCTGGGCACGTTGACGGCCAGTTATTTCTACGGCATACGGCAAACGCAACAGATGAACCAGGCGGTGCATTTCCTGTATGCCGCTGCCGCTGTCACTGTGGCGGTTGCACTGGTGGCGCTGGCCTGGATCGCCTGGCAGCAACTGCACCTGAACAAGCGTGAGGTGGTGCAGGGGCGAACGTTGCTGACCATCTGGAACACCAAGGTCGCGCTACGCCGCGTCGAGACGGTTTTCGACCGCTACTTCTGGGGCAGCTACTGGCATTCGGGGCGCACCTTCGAAGAGGTCATGGGCGAGCTCAAGGGCACGCCGCTGGAGCAGAGCCTGGATGCCCTGAAACGCCAGTGCCGCTTGCTCGACCGCGAAATTCATGACCACCATCACCACTGGCTGGCCAATGCCCGCGACCTGTCCAGCGTGGCCCAGGCCATGGCCCGTGAACGCTACCAGCTGGATGTGGGAGAGCCGACCCGCAGCGGCCATGGCAACACCGCCGTGCTCAACCGGGACCTGGAAGTGCTGGTTTACACCTGGTCGGCGCGCCTGCGCAGCTTCGACCATCAGCTGGACGAACTGGAGCGCGCCTACCATTGAGGCGCTTCATTCACCGCGGATGTATTGCTCCAGTTTGAGGATCAGGTTTGCCTGTTCGGCGATGGTTTCCTTGACCAGGTCACCGATCGACAGCAGGCCGAGCAGCTCGCCATTGCTGACCACCGGCAGGTGGCGCAGGTGGCGGTTGGTCATCAGGTTCATGCAGTACTCGAGGTTCTGCTTCGGTTCCACGGTGACCACCGGCGCACTCATGATCTCGCGCACGGGGGTAGCGGCGGACGAGCGGCCCTTGAGCACCAGTTTGCGCGCATAGTCCCGTTCACTGACGATACCCACTACCTGGTTGGCCTCGACCACCGGTAGCGCACCGACGTTTTTCTCCGCCAGCAGCTTCAGGGCGTCGAGTACCGAGTCATCCGGGCCGATGGTGTATACGGTCTGGTGCTGGGACTTGGTCTTGAGGATTTGTTCGACGGTCTTCATACGGGCCTCTGCGGGTGAAAAAAGCGATGTTTCGGAGTAAATAAAGCATCCGGCACGGCGCTCTGCACGGCAATGCAGGAAACGGCATCGAGTCGATTGAAAAACGTCATGAGCGGTCGCCTGTACCGGCCTCTTCGCGGGCATGCCCGCTCCCACAGGTTGCGTAATTCCTGTGGGAGCGGGCGTGCCCGCGAAGAGGCCGGTAGAGTTGGCTCAGAGCTTCGGCATCTGCCCGATCCGCGCCACCATCTCGCTCACCACCTGCAAGTCCAGCATGAACTGCTCAACGGTCTTGAACTCGTTGTCGTTGTGCCCGGTGTACTTCACATCCGGCATGGCCAGGCCGAACTGCACGCCGTTAGGCAAGTCGTGTACCGAGGTTGCACCCGCCGAGGTGCCGAACTCGTGCTTCATGCCCAGGTTCTCGGTGGCCACGTCAAGCAAGGCCTTGACCCATTCGCCCTCGGGGTTGCGGTACATCGGCTCGTCCAGGCTGTAGTCGAAGGCCACCGAGGTATGGCTCTGCCGGGTCCATTTGCCCAGCTTGTCAGCCAGTTCGTCCTTGATCGTGGCAATTGGCTTGCCTTTCGGAATGCGCAGGTTCACCGCCAGTTTCAGGCCTTTTTCATCCACCCCGACAAAGGTCAGCGAGGCGGTCAGCGGGCCCATGAACGAATCCTTGAAGGCCACGCCGAGCTTGTTGCCCAGGTAGTCCAGGCCCCAGTTGTCAGTGGCGTAGCGGGCGGCATCGGTGAAGTGGTTGTGCTTGAGCGGCACATCCTTGCCCAGGCCGTTGATGAAACCAAGCATGCGCGCCACCGGGTTGACCCCGGACTCCGGCTCTGAAGAGTGGGCGGAAACGCCGGTCACGGTGAGCAACACCTGCTTGCCATCGGCCTTGGCGGCGATGCTGAAGTCGCCGCCATTACGCTTCACGTAATCGGCGCCGGCTTTTTCCAGCTGGCTGGCCAGCTTCGCCGGGTTGTCGGTGACCAGGGTCGCGACCGAGGTAGTCGGGATCTGGTTGGTGGCCAGGCCGCCGGTCAGGTTGACGATCTCGGCACCCTTGCCACTGGCCCGGCGCTTGCTGAAGCTGGCCATGATCGTGCCGTAGCCTTTCTCGGCGATGACCACCGGGTAGCCGCCATCGAGGGCCAGGTTGTAGTCGGGCGTGGGGTTGCGCTCGAAGTAGTAGGGGATGGCATCACCGCTGGTTTCTTCAGTGGTGTCGATCAGCAGCTTGAACTGGCGAACCAGCGGCAGGTTCTCGTCCTTGGCCACTTTCAGCGCGTACATCGCCACGACAATGCCGTTCTTGTCGTCTTCGGTGCCGCGGCCGTACATGCGGTCACCGACCAGGGTGACCTTGAACGGGTCCAGGCGCGTGCCATCGGCCAGCTTCCAGTTGTCCGGGTTGACCGGCACTACGTCGGCGTGGGCATGGATGCCGACCACTTCCTTGCCGCTGCCCAGCGAAATCTCGTACACCCGGTTGTCGATATTGCGGAAAGCCAGGCCGAAGCTGTCGGCCAGGGCCTTGATCTTGTCGGCGATCCTGAGGAACTCGGGGTTCTCGTGCTGCGGCGTGCCTTCGACGTTGAAGGTGGGGATGGCCACCAGTTCACGCAGGGTTTCGCTGGCAGCCTTGCCGTACTTGATGCGGGTATACAGGCCGAGCAGGCGGTTGATCTCGTTCTGCTGCTCGACAGCCAATGGCTTGCCGGCCAGGTAGGCATCCAGGGTTGCCGCGAGGTTGTCGGTCTTGGCCAGGTCGCTGCCTTTGAGCTTGCCGAGGAACTGCTTGAAGTCGCTTGGGTCGCTGCCGTCGAAGGCTTTGACGATGGCCGCGGACTGCTGCTGGGTAAGGTTGGCCTGTGCCGGTTGGGTGAACAGGCCGATGCTGGCCAGCAGCAGGGTGGTGGCGGTAAGTTTTTTCAGGTGCATGGTTGTGCGCATTCCTTCGCCAATCATTGTTGTGGGTTGCCCGTCGGGAAACGGGAAGACGCCCACGCTAACACCAATGACCCGTGGCACGGGAGTGCCAGAAACGCGACATGTCGCACAAACGAAAAAGCCCCGGGCACAGGCCCAGGGCTTTTTGATATGGCGCACTCGGCGGGATTCGAACCCACGACCCCTGCCTTCGGAGGGCAGTACTCTATCCAGCTGAGCTACGAGTGCAACGCGCACGCATGATACCCATCTGATCCGATGGCGTCCATCGCCTTGATCTGTAGCCGTTTTTACCTTTCGCCGAGAGCTGCCGACAGCAGCAATCACAAACGCATCTATCCATATGCGATATCGATATTTCCACAGCAGTTATTATGCCCTCTATTCTCTGGTCACAACTTGTTATAACAAGTATTCGATCAGCGAAGAGACCCCATGGCCGAACTGCTCCCCCTGTCCCCGGTACCGCTTTACACCCAGCTCAAGGAATTGCTGCGCGAGCGCATCCTCGACGGCACTTATCCATCGCATAGCCGCATGCCCTCGGAAAGCGAACTGGGCAAGGCCTTCGACGTCAGCCGCATCACCGTGCGCCAGGCACTGGGCGACCTGCAGAAGGAAGGGCTGATTTTCAAGATTCATGGCAAGGGCACCTTCGTAGCCAAGCCCAAGGCTTTCCAGAACGTCAGTACCCTGCAGGGGTTGGGCGAGTCGATGACGCAAATGGGTTACGAGGTGATCAACCGCCTGCGCAGTTTCCGCCATGTGCCAGCCAATGCATTGGTGGCCGCGCGGCTGCAGGTCGAGGAGGGCAGCCTGGTCACCGAGATCCGCCGAGTACGGCTGATCAACCGCGAGCCGGTGTCGCTGGAGCTGACCTGGTTGCCCAAGGCCGTCGGCGAAAAGCTGGAAAAGGCCGACCTTGTCACCCGCGACATTTTCCTGCTCCTGGAAAACGACTGCGGCATTGCCCTTGGCCACGCCGACCTGGCCATCGATGCCGTGCTGGCCGACAGCGACCTGACCCAGGCCCTGGATGTTGAAGAAGGCTCGCCGATCATGCGCATCGAGCGCCTGACCCATGCCGCCGACGGTACGCCACTGGACTTCGAACACCTTTACTACCGCGGCGATGCTTTCCAGTACCGCCTGCGCATCGACCGCCAGAAGGGGAGCAAGGCATGAGCATCCAGACCCAGGACTACGACATCATCGTCATCGGTGGCGGTACCGCCGGGCCGATGGCGGCGATCAAGGCCAAGGAGCAGGACAAAAACCTGCGCGTGCTGCTGCTGGACAAGGCCAACGTCAAGCGCAGCGGTGCCATCAGCATGGGCATGGATGGCCTGAACAACGCGATCATCCCAGGCCATGCCACCCCCGAGCAGTACACCAAGGAAATCACCGTGGCCAATGACGGCATCATCAACCAGGCCACGGTGCATGCCTACGCTACCCACAGCTTCGAAACCATCGAGCAACTCGACCGCTGGGGGGTGAAGTTCGAGAAGGACGAGACCGGCGACTACGCGGTGAAAAAGGTTCACCACATGGGCGCCTACGTGCTGCCCATGCCCGAAGGCCACGACATCAAGAAGGTGCTGTACCGTCAGCTCAAGCGTGCCCGGGTCGAAATCAGCAACCGTATGGTCTGCACCCGTGTGCTGCTCGATGGTGAAGGCGCGGCCGCTGGCGTGCTGGGTTTCGATTGCCGTAGCGGCGAGTTTCGCGTGGTGCGGGCCAAGGCGGTGATCCTTGCCTGCGGCGCGGCCGGGCGCCTGGGCCTGCCGTCGTCGGGCTATCTGATGGGCACCTACGAGAACCCGACCAACGCCGGTGATGGCTACGCCATGGCCTACCATGCAGGTGCCGAACTGGCCAACCTCGAGTGCTTCCAGATCAACCCGCTGATCAAGGACTACAACGGCCCGGCCTGTGCCTACGTCACCGGCCCACTGGGTGGATATACCGCCAACAGCAAGGGTGAGCGCTTTATCGAGTGCGACTACTGGAGCGGCCAGATGATGTGGGAGTTCCATCAGGAACTCGAGGGCGGCAATGGCCCGGTGTTCCTCAAGCTCGATCACTTGGCCGAGGAAACCATCCAGAACATCGAAGAGATCTTGCACAGCAACGAGCGCCCCAGTCGTGGCCAGTTCCACGCCGGGCGTGGCACCGATTATCGCCAGCACATGGTCGAGATGCATATCTCGGAGATCGGTTTCTGCTCGGGGCATTCGGCGTCGGGGGTTTGGGTCAATGAAAAGGCCGAGACCAGCGTCAAAGGACTGTATGCCGCGGGCGATATGGCAGCGGTGCCGCACAACTACATGCTCGGGGCCTTCACCTATGGCTGGTTTGCCGGTGTGAACGCTGCGCATTACGTGACCGGGCGCGAACTCGCCGAGGTCGATGCCGAACAGGTCGAGCGCGAGCGCGCGCGGGTGTATGCCCCGCTGCAGCGTCAGCATGGCCTGCCGCCGGCGCAGGTCGAGTACAAGCTCAGACGCATGGTCAACGATTACCTGCAACCGCCGAAGGTGACCAAAAAGATGGAAATCGGCCTGGCGCGCTTTGCCGAGATCGAACGTGACCTGGACCAGATGAAGGCCAGCAACCCTCATGAACTGATGCGTGCGATGGAAGTTTCGGTGATTCGCGATTGCGCCGAGATGGCGGCGCGGGCCTCGCTGTTCCGCGAGGAAAGCCGCTGGGGGCTGTACCACCACCGGGTGGACTTCCCTGAGCGCAACGATGGCGAGTGGTTCTGCCATTGCCATCTGAAAAAGGGCGAGAACGGTGAAATGACCAGCTTCAGGAAAGCGGTCGAGCCTTACCTGATTGCGTTGGACGCAGAAGAGCAATCCGCCTACGACCAGCTGCGGGTAAAGGCCGATGCAGCCTAGGCGACGCTGTGTCCTGTGAACACTTCGAAGAACGAGGGCCGCAGGCCCCGAGGACTCCGTGAAATGGCCTACCAGCCGCAAGAAATCTTCTTCCGCAGCAGCGCCCCCGTCACCATCGACGAAGACAAGTGCATCGCCGAAAAAGGCTGCACCGTCTGCGTGGAGGTTTGCCCCATGGACCTGCTGGCGATCAACCCGGCCACGCAGAAGGCCTACATGGCGTTCGACGAATGCTGGTACTGCATGCCCTGCGAAAAGGACTGCCCCACGGGTGCGGTGAAGGTCGACATCCCGTACCTGCTGCGCTGATTCATCCCGCCATCCGGCGCACCACCGGACGCCCTCCTGCTGTGCCCCTCGTTTCCCACCACCCAAGCCGGGCGGCGGAGACGACCCAACTCTTATAACGACTCGAGGGGAAACACCCATGCGCCTTGTTGCAACCGTGGCCGGCCTCGCGCTGGCGCTCACTGGCCTGAATGCCAGCGCCGAAACCATCCGCATCGCCATTGGCACCCAGGACACCACCATCAACTGCGCCACTGGTGGCCTGCTGATACGCGAGCTTGGCCTGCTGGACAAGTACCTGCCGCATGACGGCAAATACAAAGATGCCAAGTATCAGGTGGAGTGGAAGAACTTCACCAGCGGTGCGCCACTGACCAATGAAATGGTCGCTGGCAAACTCGACTTCGGTGCAATGGCCGACTTCCCCGGGTCGTTCAACGGTGTTGCCCACCTCGATGCCGGCAAGCGCAGCCTGTTCGTAAGCGTGCTGTCGGGCAGCGTGCACGGCAGTGGCAATGGCATCGTCGTACCGGCGGCGTCCAGCGTGCAGTCGCTGGCTGAACTCAAGGGCAGGACCATTTCCGTGCCGTTCGCCTCCACCGCCCACGGCATGCTGCTGCGTGCCGTAGCAGCCCAGGGCTGGGACCCGCAGAAGGATGTGCGAATCATCGCCCAGGCGCCGGAAATCGCCGGTTCCGCCCTGCGTAGCAACCGCATCGAAGCCCATGCCGACTTCGTGCCGTTCGCCGAACTGTTCCCCAACCGCGGCTTCGCCCGCAAGATCTATGACGGCGCCCAGGCCAACGCACCGACCTTCCATGGTGCTTTGGTCGATGCCGATTATGCGAAGAAGTACCCTGAAGTGGTCACCGCCTACCTGCGCGCCAGCCTCGAAGCCGATCGGCTGATCGCTGCGGAACCTGAGAAGTACAGCGAGTTGATCGAGAAAGTCACCGGCATCGAGGCCGAGGTCAATTACCTGTTCCACGGCCCGCTCGGCCTGCAGACCCGCGACCTGACCTGGAAGCCTGAATACCGTCAGGCAGTCGCAACCTCCATCGATACGCTCAAGCTGCTTAAAAAGACCGACCGCGGCCTCGACACCGACAAGTTCATCGACGACCAGTACATCCGTGCGGCCTTCAAGGAGGCTGGCCTGGACTACGACAAGGCGCTGAAAGACTACGATCCGCAGCCACTCAAGGCCAATGACGCGCTGACAGGCAAACCGATCACCGACTTCAGCCGCCTGGCACAGATCTGGGTGCGCGGTGAAGGCAAGGTCCGCCACTACGCTTCGCCGGAGGCCGCGCTTGGCGCCTTGGCCCAGCTGGAGCAGGAGGGCAAGGACATCCGCGCCATCTACGCCCAGGCCGCCGACAGCGGAATCAAGTTGCTGGCGAACCAGGCCTGGTTCGTGCGTAACGCCAAGGGTGAACTGGCGGCGTTCCTGCTCAAGGACCAGGCCGAGCAGTATGCCAAGGCCCATGGCGGTGAAGCGCTGGACTTCGTCAGCGCCAACCAGAAGCTGGTCGCCCAGCGCTGACCGGGAGGCACCGACATGACCTGCAACCTCAAGCGCTGGCCGGTGCGCCTGGCTTCGCTGCTGGCCTGCCTGCTGTTCTGGCAGGTCGCGGCGAGCGTGAAGCTGGACCTCGGGCTGCTGACGTTCACCTATGTCCCCACACCGAAGGCGGTGCTGGAAGCTGCTTGGCAGTTGCTGACCTCCAGCACCCTGCTGGCGCACCTGGGCAGCAGCCTGTCGCGGGTTTTTGCCGGTTATGGCGCCGCGGCGCTGATTGGCGTGGCCCTGGGGTTGTTGATCGGCCGCTCGAAATGGGCCGAGGACACTCTGCTGCCGCCACTCGAAGTGCTGCGGCCGATTCCGGCGGTGGCGTGGATCCCGCTGGCGATCCTGATGTTCCCATCGTCGGAACTGTCGATGGTGTTCATAACGTTCACTGGCGCGCTGTTCCCGATCCTGCTGAACACCGTGCACGGCGTCGAGGCCATCGACCCGCGCCTGGTGGCATCGGCGCGAAGCCTCGGTGCAGAGCGTTGGTCGATCCTGCGCGAAGTGGTGTTGCCTGGAGCGCTGCCAAGCATCGTCACTGGCCTGGCCATCGGCATGGGGACTTCATGGTTCTGCCTGGTCACCGCCGAGATGATTTCCGGACAGTTCGGTATCGGCTACTACACCTGGGAGTCGTACACCTTGCAAAACTACCCGGACATCATCGTCGGCATGCTGCTGATCGGCGTGCTGGGCATGGGCAGCAGCGCCCTGGTCAAGCGCCTTGGGGAATTGGCCACGCCTTGGTACCGCACGCGGAGGGCCAGCTGATGAACAGTTATCAACCAGCACCAGGGCGTATCGACGGGCGTGGCCTGTCGATACGACTGGGGCACGGCAGCGAAGCATTCGAGGCGGTGCAGCGTCTGGACTTTGCCGTAGAGCCTGGCGAGTTCGTCTGCATTCTTGGCCCCTCCGGTTGCGGCAAGTCTACGTTGCTTGGCGCCCTGGCCGGGCACCTGGTGCCCAGCAGCGGCCAGTTGAGCGTGGATGGCCAGACCGTTGTCGGGCCGTCACCGCAGCGTGGCATGGTATTTCAGCACCACACCTTGCTGCCTTGGCGTAGCGTGCTCGACAACGTGGCCTTTGGCCTGAAGATGCAGGGCCAGAGCCGCGCCGAACGTCGCCGGCAGGCTCGTGAAATGCTGCAACTGGTGGGGCTGGCCGACTTTGCCGGGCGCTGGCCCAGTCAGTTGTCCGGCGGCATGCAGCAACGGGCCGAGATTGCCCGGGTGCTGATCAACCGGCCGCGCCTTTTGCTGATGGACGAACCCTTCGGTGCCCTGGATGCGCAAACCCGTGCACGCATGCAGGAGCTGTTGCTGGATATCTGGGCAAGCATCCGCACCACCGTGGTGTTCGTCACCCACGATATCGACGAGGCGCTGTTCCTGGCCGACCGTATTCTGGTGATGAGCCCGCGACCTGGCCGCTTTATCGAAGACCTGCACCTGGAGTTTCCGCGCCCACGCCGCGCCAGCCTGCTGACCAGCCCTGAATTCACTCACCTCAAGCGTCACTGTCTGGCCTTGCTCCGTCACGAGGAAGGCCGCGAACTCCCGCGCCTGACCCCGCTGGGCCTGCCGGACACTGAGCACCCACCGCTACGGATCGCGCTATGACTGAACGAACGACTGACAACTCCGACATCCTTGCTCTTCTGCCTCGTCTTGGTGCCGCTGATGCAGGCGTGCGCCGCATCGCCCTGATCGAACTGGCCGACCTGGAAGACCCGGATGGCTTGCCATGGCTCACCGATGCACTGCTGGTGGATGCCGCCGACGAGGTGCGTGCCGAGGCCGCGCGCCTGCTCGAGGCCTGGGAAGAACCCGAAGTTGTGCAGGCCCTGTGCGCTGCGCTGGCCGATACTGCCGAGCCGGTACGGCTGGCTGCCGCCCAGAGCCTCAGCGAACTCAAGAGCCTTGAAACCGGTCAGCTGATCCTGCCATGGGTCAAGCATGCCGATGCCTTCGTCCGTGCAAGCGCCCTGCGTGCCTTGCGCGAGCTGCGCCTGGAAGATGCTGCAGAGCCTGCACTGCTGGCCCTGGCCGATGGCGACGCCGCGGTCCGGCGTGAGGCAGTGGGTATTCTTGGCTGGCTCAAGCACCAGCCGGCATTGCCAGCATTGGCAAAGCTTGCCGCAGACGAGCCGGACACCGAGGTGCGCCGCGCGGCCATTGGTGCGCTGGGCCTCGCCCGCGACAGCGCGGTGGTGCCAGCATTGGTGGCTGCATTGGCTGACAAGGCCTGGCAAGTGCGCGAAGAAGCCGCCACCACGCTAGGCAAGGTGGGCCTGGCCCCAGCAGGCCCGGCACTGGTAGATGCCCTTGCCGATGACTTCTGGCAAGTACGTCTGCGTGCGGCACGGTCCCTGGGGCGGCTGCGTCATGCTGCGGCCCTGGACGCCCTTGGCGAGTTGCTCGGCCACGGCATTGCCAACCTGCGCAAGGAGGCGGCTCTGGCCCTGGGTGAGCTGGGTCAGGCGCGTGCCTTGCCGGTGCTGCAGGCCGCCGAGGCCGATAGCGACCCCGAGGTGCGCAAGGCTGTGCGGATCGCCATGGCGCAACTGCGCGGGGCCTCCTGATGAACGCCCCGCAAGCTATTCGCAACATGCGCGGGCCCGGGCAACTGGTGCTGCAATGGCAAGACGGCGAACACAGCCTCAGCCATGCCCGCCTGCGCGGTGCTTGCCCCTGTTCACAATGCCGAGCGGCACGGTTGCAGGGGGGCATCAGCCTGATTCGCGATGATGTGCGCGTGGTGCAAATCGAGCCGCAAGGATATGGCGTGCAGCTGGTGTTCAGCGATGGGCATGAGCGGGGTATCTATCCTTGGGCTTACCTGCGTGACCTCAGTGCCCGGTGAGTCTTCTTCGCGGGCATGCCCGCT
>NZ_DKHD01000059.1:49939-174945 GCF_002453565.1 Pseudomonas sp. UBA6753
GGAGCGGGCAAGCCCGCGAACACCGGCGTAGCCGGTGCCAGCCACCGCGTTGGATTCTTCGCGGGCATGCCCGCACAGGCTCAGAGCGCAATCAGCTCCGGCCTCAGCCCTTCGACCCGGCGCACCGGCGGCGTCAGGTAGCCGCCATCCCCGGTGATCTGGTGCAGCACCTTCTCCCGCAGCTCGTGAAGTGCCACGCCCGTACGCAACCGTGGGTGTGGCAGGTCGATCTCCACCACCGACTTGATCCGCCCCGGGCGCGGCTCCAGAACCACCACCCGGTCGGCCAGGTAGGTGGCCTCCTCGGCGTCATGGGTGACCAGCAGCGTTGTGATGCCGGCTCGTTCGCGAATGGCCAGCAGCTCGTCCTGCAGTTGCTGGCGGGTCAGCGCATCCAGCGCGCCGAACGGTTCGTCGAGCAGCAGGATACGCGGGCTGGCTACCAGGCCTCGGGCGATCGCCACGCGCTGGGCCATGCCGCCGGACAGCTGGTGTGGGTAGGCCGACTCGAAGCCGACCAGCCCCACCAGTTGCACGAATTCGTGTACCCGCCGCGCGCGCTCACCCTGGGTGAGCGGTTCGTTGACCAGGCCCAGGGCAATGTTCTGTTCCACGCTCAGCCAGGGGAACAGCCGGTGTTCCTGAAACACGATGCCGCGTTCGCTACCAATGCCGCTGACAGTGTGGCCGTCCACACGGATATTGCCGCTGTAGTCGGTATCCAGCCCTACCAGCAGGCGCAGCAGGGTGGATTTGCCACAGCCGGAAGCACCAACGATGGCGATGAATTCACCCTGGTTGATCGACAGGTTGAAGTTGCGGATGGCTTCCAGCGGCTGGCCATCGACGCTGAACACTTTGCCGACCCCCTCGAAGCTGACCAGGGGCGGGGTGACGTCGGGCTGGTTGGCCGCGTGCAGGTGCGAGGTATTGAAGGCGTTCATGCGGTTCTCCAGCGCGTGGCGCGCGATTCGAGGCGTTGTCCAAGGGTGCCGAGCAGGGCGCCGACCAGGCCGATCAGCAGCATGGCGGCCATTACCTGGTCCATGCGGAACAGTTGCTGGGCGCCGATCATCAGGCTGGCGATGCCACCGTCCGAGGGCATGAAGTATTCGGCACCGATGGTGCCCAGCCAGGCGTAGATCAGCGACAGGCGCAGGCCGGCAAAAATGGCCGGGGCTGCGCCGGGCAGCACCAGCAGGCGCAGGCGTTGCCACAGGTTCAGGCGCAGGGTGCGCGCGGCTTCACCCAGCTGCGGCGAGAGGCTGGCGATACCGCGCTGGGTGGCGATCAGCAACGGGAAGAACGCAGCCATGCCGACGAATACCTGCTTGGCCCCTTCACCCAGGCCGAACCAGGCTGTGAGTAGCGGCACCCAGGCAAACAGCGCCACCTGACGCAAGGCCGACAGGCTGGGCCCGAAGATACGTTCGGCATTGGCCGAAAGCCCCAACAGCAAACCGACCAGCAGGCCAGCGCTACCGCCCAGCAGCAAGCCGGCCAAAGCGCGCTGCAGGCTCAGCAGCAAGGCTTGCGGCAGCGAACCATCGGCCAGGCCGGTCAGCAGGGTGCGCAACACTTCAAGTGGCGAGGTCAGGATGTTGCTGTCGACCCAGCCAAAGCTGCTGCTGGCCTGCCACAGGGCCAACAGTGCCAGTGGCAGCAGCAGGCTTTGCCAACCCCGCGGCACGGGGCCACGGTGCTGCTCCCCTGTGGCCGCTTGCGGCCAGTACAGCAGGCGCTTTTCCAGGGCCGAGAAGCCGCGCTCCAGCAGTGCGCCGACCAGGCCGATCACCAGGATGCACAGCAGTACCAGGTCGAGCATGAACAGCTGCCGTCCCCACACCATCAGGTAGCCAATCCCTTCGCTGGAGGCCAGCAGTTCGACCGCCAGCAGCGAGGTCCAGCCGGTGGCCAGGGCCAGGCGTACGCCGGTGAGGAAGGCGGGCAGGGCAGCCGGTAGCAGCAGGCGCAGGAACAGTAGATGGCGAGGCAGGCGCAGCACCGCAGCGGCTTCTCGCAGCTTGGGCTGGGCATCGCGTACACCGACCAGCGTGTGCAAGGTAACGGGGACCACCACGGCTTTCACCAGCACCACCAGCTTGAGCAACTCGCCGATCCCGAAGAACAGCATGAACAACGGGATCCAGGCCAGGGTAGGTATCTGTGCCAGCGCCACGAAGGTTGGCAGCACCAGCGTCTGCGCCCGCCGCGAAGCACCCAGCCAGACCCCCAGCAGCAACCCGCTGCCGATGCCGACCGCCAGCCCCCAGAACAACCGCTGCAAGCTTATCCACAGGTGCCCCCACAGCTCGCCGGAGCCAAACTCCACTGCGCTCTGCCACACCAATGCTGGCGCTGGCAGGATCTGCTCGCTCATCCAGTGCTCCCGGCTGGCCACTACCCACAGCAGTGCAACCAGCACAGGCAAGACCCAGGGCAACAAGCGGGCGCGATCCTTGTGGGAGCGGCCTTGCGTCGCGAAAGGGTCGCGCAGCGACCCCCGGAACAATCCCCGACCTCTGCTCAGAATTCCATTCATCGGCCATCTCTCGAAGCGTTGTTAGATTATTCATTTATGGAATTAAAAATTCTAAAAAATGACTTTCAAGAGATAACAGCATGCGCTTCATGCATACGGAAGCCCCTCGCCGTTGCGTTTTCCTCATATTTTCCATGCGTTTTCCGCAAGCCAGCCGCAGGCCCGCATGCCGCCTGATTTATGCCTTTCAGTTACTGAAGAATGAAGTTTTGATGTTTGTAGGTTCTAACCAGACCTGCCTAGCTTCTGGCCAAAGCGCCGGCCATCGCCGGTGGCAGCCTGCCAAGGAGCCTTGCCATGAAAACCCCGCTGCGCCACCTGATCACCGCCCTTGGGCTGGCCTTCACCCTCAGCGCCCACGCAGCTGAGCCGGCCAAGCCAGCAAGCATCCGCATCGCCGTGCCCGACCTCAGCGCGGGCAGCAAGCCCAGCGCCGGTGGCGTGGTCGACGTGCTGCGTGACCAGCAACTGCTGGAGAAGGAATTCGCCAAGGACGGCATTCGCATCGACTGGCACTTCTTCAAGGGCGCCGGGCCGGTGGTGAACGAAGCGTTGGCCAACGGCCAGGCCGATTTCGCCTACCTCGGCGACCTGGCCGCCATCGTCGGCAAGGCCAATGGCCTGGATACCCGCGTGCTGTCGGCGGGGGTACGTGGGGTGAAGAGCTACCTGGGCGTGGTGCCCGGTTCCGGCATCAAGACCCTGCACGACCTCAAAGGCAAGCGCGTGGCGGTGTTCCGCGGCACCGCCAACCAGCTGTCGTTCGCCAGCGCCCTGGCCAGCCAGGGGCTTAGCGAGCGCGAACTGAAGGTGATCAACCTGGACTTCAACGCCGCCAATGCCGCGCTGGCCGCCAAGCAGATCGACGCCACCTGGGGCCTGTCCAACCTGCTGTCGCTGCGCGAGCGCGGGCTGGTCGAGCTACCGGTCAACTCGCGTGACCTGGAAGGCGCCGGCAGTACCCAGGCGGTACTGCTGGGCACTGGCGATTTCATCCGCAAATACCCCGAGCTGGTGCAGCGCCTGGTCAATGCCCAGCAACAGGCCAGCGCCTGGCTGCGCGACGAACACAACCGCGAGGCCTATGTCGAGCTGGTGGCCAGCAATGCCAACTGGCCGCGCAGCATCCTCAACGACGACCTGGCCAAGGAAGACCTGGCCCATTACTTCGATCCACGGCTGGATGCCGAATTCGTCGGCCAGCTGCAACAGGGCGTGGACCTGGCCGCCAAGGAGCGCCTGATCCGCCGTGGCTTCCAGGTGGCCGACTGGATCGAACCACGCTTCCTCGATGCCGCCCTGCAACAGAAGCAGGCCGTCCAGGCCGCCCGCTGAACCCCGATAACCCGACAATGACCGCAAGGACACGACCATGAGCAACGCCGCCCTGGCCACCGCGCCACAAACCCTCGAACTCGACATCCACCCGGTTGCCGGCCGCATTGGTGCCGAAATTCGCGGGGTGCAGTTGTCCGCCGACCTTGATGCCGCCACCCTCGACGCCATCCAGGCCGCGCTGGTGAAGCACAAGGTGATCTTCTTCCGTGGCCAGACCCACCTGGATGACCAAAGCCAGGAAGCCTTCGCCAAGTTGCTCGGCGAGCCGGTCGCCCACCCCACCGTGCCGGTGGTGGATGGCACCAGCTACCTGTTGCAGCTCGATGGTGCCGAAGGCCAGCGAGCCAACTCCTGGCACACCGACGTGACCTTCGTCGACGCCTACCCCAAAGCCTCGATCCTGCGCAGCGTGGTGGCGCCGGCATCCGGTGGTGACACCGTGTGGGCCAACACCGCCACTGCCTACCAGGAGCTGCCCGAGCCGCTGCGCGAGCTGGCCGACAAACTGTGGGCGGTGCACAGCAACGAATACGACTACGCCAGCGTGAAGCCCGATGTGGACCCCGCCAAGCTGGAGCGCTATCGCAAGGTGTTCACCTCCACGGTGTACGAGACCGAGCACCCGGTGGTGCGCGTGCATCCGATCAGTGGCGAGCGGGTGCTGCAGCTGGGGCATTTCGTGAAGCGCATCAAAGGTTATTCGCTGGCGGATTCGCAGCACCTGTTCGCGGTGCTGCAAGGGCATGTGACGCGCCTGGAGAACACTGTTCGCTGGCGCTGGCAGGCGGGGGACGTGGCCATCTGGGATAACCGCGCGACGCAGCATTATGCGGTGGATGATTACGGGACCCAGCCGCGGGTGGTGCGGCGGGTGACCCTTGCGGGTGAGGTGCCGGTCGGGGTGGATGGGCAACTCAGCCGCACTACGCGTAAAGGCTGATATCGCCGGGGCCGCTTTGCGGCCCTATCGCCGGCAAGCCAGCTCCCACAGGTACATCACAGGCCAGAAGGCAGCGGTGATCTTGTGGGAGCTGGCTTGCCGGCGATTCGGGGGCAAAGCCCCCGCCAGCTACAACTCGGTATCGCAGGCAATCAACTGCCTGACCAGCCCCTGAGCCAACGGCGAAAGCCCATAGCCCACCCGGCTCACCACCCCATAACGGGTATAGAACGCTTCTTCCTGCTCCACCGTCAGGTCGGCCAGCTGCAATGCCACCAATCCCCCGTCACGCTGATACGGCCGCAAGTTGGCATTGCAGGCAATGCCGATGGTGTCCGAATGCATCACCACATTCAGCAGTGCATAGCCATGCTCGCACTCCACCGTCGGCAGAAAATCCTGCCGCCCGCTGAGGTCGCTGAGGATCTTGCGGATGTTCGGCGGGCGGAAGGTGGTGGCCAGGGGGTAGTCGAACAGGTCGCGCGCCCGCACGCTCTCGCGCTCGGTCAACGGGTGCCCGACGCGGCAGCAGAAATGCCAGCGCTGCGGCGTCAGCTTGTGCACCTGGTAGTCCGGGTCGGACTCGAACTGGCGGGTGTCAGCGACGAAGAACTCGATCTCCTCGGCAACCAGCTTGCGGTTCAGCGCCTGCCAGTTATCCACCTGGAAGCAGGTACGTGCCGCGGGGTATTCGGCGACGAAGCGTGCCACCGCCCGCGGTACCAAACCCCCTGCCGGCGCCGGGCCGGAGCCGAAGCGCACCACGCCGGTAGTGGCACCGTTGAACTGGTGGATCTCGTTGACCAGGTTGTGCGCCCCATGCACCAGCCGCCGCGAATGCTCCAGCACCAGCAGGCCCTGGCGAGTCGGCGCCAGCTCCTTGCTGGCGCGGTCCACCAGGCGGCAGCCGATGTTGTGTTCAAGGGTCTGGATGCTGCGGCTGAACGCTGATTGCGACAGGTTCACCGCAGCCGCCGCAGCAACGAAGCTGCGGTGCTCGACAAGGGCAATGTAGTGGCGCAGCTGACGGAGATCGATATGCATTTTTTACATTGAAACTTTCGGTCGAATGCAATTGCTGACAAGGGTTAGCCCCCTTATAAAGGGAGTCACTTATTCCACAAAATATGAATTACAAATATTTATATCACTTAAAAGAATATAAGCCCGACTGACCGCGATTCGGTTCCGCCAACGGAAATGCTCGCCAGGGCCCATGCCTCAAGGAGCATTTGCATGTCCGGAGTTTCCCGTTGGCCTGCGCGCGCGTCGCGTTTCACCTTGCAACCCTTGGCTGCCGGCGTGCTGCTGGCGGCGTCCTCTGCCAGCTTCGCCGAAGAACCGGTCACTGCCACCCCGGCGGTGGAGCAGGAAGCCAAGCTCGGTACTGTCACGGTCAATGCCCGCCGCCGCGAAGAAACCGCGCAAAGGGTGCCCACGCCGATCAGCGTGCTCGACAGCGAAACCCTGGAAAGCCAACGCATCTACCGCGTGCAAGACCTGCAGCAACTGGTACCCAGCACCAACGTCGCCTACGTTCATGCCCGCCAGTCGAGCATTTCGATCCGTGGCCTGGGCAACAACCCCGCCAGTGATGGCCTGGAAGGCAGCGTCGGCATCTACCTGGACAACGTCTACCTCGGCCGCCCCGGCATGGCGGTGTTCGACCTGCTGGACGTGGAGCAGCTGGAGGTGCTGCGCGGCCCGCAAGGCACGCTGTTCGGCAAGAACACCACCGCCGGTGTGCTCAACATCACCACGCGCAAGCCCACCTTCCACCGCGAGGGCAGCATCCAGCAGTCGATTGGTGAAGACGGCTACCTGCAAACCCAAGGCAGCTTCTCGGGGCCGATCAGCGACACACTGGCCGGGCGCATCAGCGCCTATCGCACCGAAGACGACGGCTATGTGAAGAACATCCACAACGGCGACGACCTCAACGGCGGCAAGCGCCAAGGTTTTCGTACCCAGCTGCTGTTCAAACCGAGCGAAACCTTCAACCTGCGCTGGATCGGCGAATACAACGAAGAAGACTCCGACAACGGCATCCTCAGCCTGTACAGCACCGGCCCTACCATCAATGGCGTCAACCGCTATGAAAGCCTGGCTGCCCAGGCCGGCGCGACGTTGGTGTCGGGCAAGCACCGCAAGGTCAACTTCGACGCCGACCAGCAGGTGACGGTGTTCCAGGGCGGCACCTCGGTGGAGGCCAACTGGACCCTGCCCAACGACTTCACCCTGACCTCGATCACCGCCTACCGCAGGTGGGACTTCACTCCACGCAACGACGACGGCCTCAACGTGCCGGTGTTCTACAGCGCCGGGGTGTCGGTGCGCGACAAGCAGTACTCGCAGGAAATCCGCCTGGCTTCGCCCACCGGTGGTGCCTTCGACTACGTGCTGGGCGCCTACTACTTCAAGCAGGACCTGGACAACAAATCCTTCACTTTCTACGGGCCGCAGGCGGACATCTGGAACCTCACCCCGGCCGGCGCCCTGGCCAACGTCGACACCATTGGCAACGGGCACATCGATACGGACAGCTACGCGCTGTTCGCCCAGGGCACCTGGCACATCACCGACCGCCTGGACTTCACCGCCGGCGTTCGCGGTACCTATGAAGAAAAGAGCGCCTGGGTGACCCGCGATGCACCAACCGGCGGTGCGGCAGTAACCGGGGCCGCCGCAGCAGCACGCCAGGGCCGGGTAGGCGCCTACGATTCAGGCGACCTCAACCAGTACAGCTTCAGCCCCTCTGGCCTGCTGGGCCTGAGCTACCGGTTCAACGAACAGTTGCTGGGCTACGCCACCCTGACCCACGGCGAGAAGTCTGGCGGCATCAACCTTACCGTTGGCGCTGCGCCACGGCTGGGCACCGACTCGCTGCTGGTCGGCACCGAGCGGGTCAACAACGCCGAACTCGGCTTGAAAAGCTCGCTGTTCGACGACCGCCTGCAGCTCAATACCAACCTGTTCTGGGCCGAAGTGCATGGCTACCAGGCCAACGTCTACGACCAGATCAACCGCGTGCAGTACCTGGCCAACGCCGGCCGCGTGCGCTCGCGTGGCCTGGAGTTCGAAGCCACGGCGCTGCCGCTGCGCGGCCTCACGGTCAACTTCAACGGCTCGTGGAACGACGTGCGCTACACCGAGTACAAAGACGCCCCATGCCCGCCGGAGGTGAGCCTGGCCAATGCCACTGCCACCTGCGATTTGTCCGGCCACCAGGTAGTCGGCGCCTCCAAGTACATCGCCAACCTCAACACCCAGTACAAGTGGCAGGCCAGCGAGCACATCGAACCCTACGTCACCGCCAGCTACGCCTTCCGCTCAAAGGCGGTGGGCACCATCGACGATTCCGATTTCGGCCAGATCCCCAGCTACGCGCTGGTCAACCTTTCCGCCGGTGTGCGCCTGGACCAGGGCGACGGCGTGGTCGACCTGTCGCTGTGGGTGAAGAACGCCGGTGACAAGACCTACTTCACCAGCCTGTGGAACTCCGCCAACGGTGGCTATGCCGGCGTGCTCGGTACCCCGCGCACTTTCGGCGCCACCGCCCGTTACGATTTCTGAGCACAAGGAGCTATGCCATGAATGCCAAGACCGAAACCCCTGCATTGCCTGAAGGCGCCTGCCTGACCGCCAAGGTTCCCGAACGTGACGAGGCGCTGCTCGGCGACGTGGTGGTCAACCCGTATCGCCTGGCGCCGCTGACCGCGATCATTCGCGACGGTGGGCGCAGCCTGAGTGCCGCGCACGTGCGCGTGCTGGGGCGGGGCGAGCGCGGTGTGGACATCGCCTACGAGGTGTCCGACCGTTCGTTGTGGACCTATGGCGGCATCCCGGTATTCGGCCTGTACCCGGATCACGTCAACCAGGTGGAAGTGACCTACAAGCTCGACGGCGAGCGCATCCGCGAGCAGTACCAGATCTACGCCCCGGCCGTGCGCCTGCCGGTGGTGGCCAGGCAGACCGCTGCCTTGCCTGAGGTGCAGCCGGTCAAGGTAGCGCCAGGTTTTGAAAAGCGCCTGTACCTGTTCAACCATCTGCAGGGGGACATCCCGGGCGGGCGTGCCTTCAAGTGGAATGCCCTGGGAGGTGCGGCGGAATGGGACCAGGTGGGCAACAACTGGATCGCCGACAGCAATGGCGATGTGCGCTGGTACCTGGACATCGAGCAGATCCACGACTCCAACCGCCGCGATGGCCATGGGCTTCCAGCAGACCCGCGACGGCAAGCTGATCTGGGGCCAGGGCCAGACCTACTCCAAGTATGACCTGCTGGGCCGGCGTATCTGGCAGCGCAGCCTGCCCGACAAGTTCGCCGACTTCTCCCATGAAATCCGTGAGACCGCCAATGGCACCTACCTGCTGCGGGTGGGCACCAGCGACTATCGCCGGCCCGACGGCAAGCGCGTGCGCTCGATCCGCGACCACATCATCGAGGTCGACGAGGCCGGTGATGTGCTGGACTTCTGGGACCTCAACCAGATCCTCGACCCGTACCGTGGCGACCTGCTGGAAACCCTGGGCAAGGCAGCCATCCAGTTGCCGGCCGGGGTGCAGAAACAGGACGAGCGGCTGGCCAACGAACTGGCCGAGGGTGACCTGCCCTTTGGTGACACCCCGGGGGTGGGCACCGGGCGTAACTGGGCGCACGTCAATGCCATCGAGTACGACGCCGATGACGACAGCATCATCGTTTCAGCACGGCATCAGGGCGTGGTGAAGATCGGCCGCGACAAGCAGGTGAAGTGGATTCTCGCCTCGCCCCAAGGCTGGCCTGAGCGTCTGCGCGAGAAAGTGCTGAAGCCGGTGGCGAGCGAAGGCTTCGACTGGTCCTGGACCCAGCACACCGCCTGGCTGACCGGCAAAGGCACGCTGACCGTGTTCGACAACGGCTGGGGCCGCGACTTTGCGCCGACCAGGCTGACCGGCAACTACAGCCGGGCGGTGGAGTACCGCATCGACGAGGCCAAGGGCACGGTCGAACAGGTGTGGGAATATGGCAAGGAGCGCGGTGACGAGTGGTACAGCCCGGTGACCTCGGTGGTGGCCTACCGGCCGGAGACCGACACCCAGTTCATCTACTCGGCGTCGGTGAACTTCCTGACCCCGGAGAAACTGACCACCACCGTGCTCAACGAGGTGCGGCGCGGGACCCAGGAGGTGCTGGTGGAGCTGAAGGTGCACAGCCGGCAGCCGGGCAGCGTGGGTTACCGGGCCCTGGTGATCGACCTGGCCAAGGCCTTCTGACCCATCCCTTCCGGGAGGGCCGTCGGTCCTCCCATCACATTTCCGTCAGCTCGTTCGTCTAACCTGTACTGGCCCCTTCGCGGGCACGCCCGCTCCCACAGGTACTGCACCGAGTTCGAAACCGGTGGGGTACCTGTGGGAGCGGGCGTGCCCGCGAAGAGGCCCATTGCCATTATGCAAATGATGAAATTTCCGCCAGGGTGTTCAACCATTCGTTCTTTTTTTCGAACAGCCTATTGTCCAACACCCCAGCAGCCGCTTAGCATTCGTTTGAGATTTCAAACGCTCGATGCCCTGCCTTGGGCGCTTTTCAACAATCAACAATTCGGGAAGCCGACATGCAGCTCAAAGACGCTCAGTTGTTCCGCCAGCAAGCCTACATCAATGGTGAGTGGCTGGATGCGGACAACGGCCAGACCATCAAGGTCACCAACCCGGCCACTGGTGAAGTCATCGGTACCGTGCCGAAGATGGGCACCGCGGAAACCCGCCGCGCCATCGAAGCCGCCGACAAGGCCCTGCCGGCCTGGCGTGCCCTGACCGCCAAGGAGCGTTCGGCCAAGCTGCGTCGCTGGTTCGAACTGATGATCGAGAACCAGGACGACCTGGCTCGCCTGATGACCACCGAACAAGGCAAGCCGCTGGCCGAAGCCAAGGGCGAAATCGCCTACGCTGCCTCGTTCATCGAGTGGTTCGCCGAAGAAGCCAAGCGCGTCTACGGTGACACCATCCCGGGCCACCAGCCAGACAAGCGCCTGATCGTCATCAAGCAGCCAATCGGCGTTACCGCGGCCATCACCCCGTGGAACTTCCCGGCCGCCATGATCACCCGTAAAGCCGGCCCGGCCCTGGCCGCTGGCTGCACCATGGTGCTCAAGCCTGCCTCGCAGACCCCGTACTCCGCCTTGGCCCTGGTCGAGCTGGCCCACCGTGCCGGCATCCCGGCTGGCGTACTGAGCGTGGTTACCGGCAGCGCTGGCGAAGTTGGCGGTGAACTGACCGGCAACTCCCTGGTCCGCAAGCTGTCCTTCACCGGCTCGACCGAAATCGGTCGCCAGCTGATGGAAGAATGCGCCAAGGACATCAAGAAGGTTTCCCTGGAGCTGGGTGGCAACGCCCCGTTCATCGTGTTCGACGACGCCGACCTGGACAAGGCGGTCGAGGGCGCGATCATCTCCAAGTACCGCAACAACGGCCAGACCTGCGTCTGCGCCAACCGTATCTACGTGCAGGACGGCGTCTACGACGCGTTCGCCCAGAAGCTGGCCGCCGCTGTTGCCAAGCTGAAGATCGGTAACGGCCTGGAAGAAGGCACCACCACTGGCCCGCTGATCGACGGCAAGGCTGTCGCCAAGGTCCAGGAACACATCGAAGACGCCGTTGGCAAAGGCGCCAAGGTACTGTCCGGTGGCAAGATCATCGAAGGCAACTTCTTCGAGCCGACCATTCTGGTCGACGTACCGAAGACCGCTGCCGTCGCCAAGGAAGAGACCTTCGGCCCGCTGGCGCCGCTGTTCCGCTTCAAGGACGAGGCCGAAGTCATCGCCATGTCCAACGACACCGAGTTTGGCCTGGCCTCGTACTTCTACGCCCGCGACATGAGCCGTGTGTTCCGTGTTGCCGAAGCCCTGGAATACGGCATGGTAGGTATCAACACCGGCCTGATCTCCAACGAAGTGGCACCGTTCGGTGGCATCAAGGCTTCGGGCCTGGGCCGCGAAGGTTCCAAGTACGGTATCGAGGACTACCTCGAAATCAAATACCTGTGCATCAGCGTCTGATAGCACGGTAACGGCTTTACCTCTGCCAGCGGGGCGCGAGAGCGACGTCTCGCTGGCCTTTTTTACATCGCAGTACCTGGTGGCCAGGGCGTTCACGGCAGTCGATCAACGAATACTGTTCGCGAGCACTCCCAGCCACCCCCGAATAAAAGCGCCACTCCAGACCGGCGCAATGAGGGCATTATGAGCAAGACCAACGAATCCTTGATGCAACGTCGTGTCGCCGCCGTCCCACGTGGCGTTGGCCAGATCCACCCGATCTTCGTCGATACCGCGAAGAACTCGACCGTGATCGACGTTGAAGGCCGCGAACTGATCGACTTCGCCGGCGGCATCGCAGTACTGAACACCGGCCACCTGCACCCGAAAGTGGTTGCGGCCGTGCAAGAACAGCTGACCAAGGTCAGCCACACCTGCTTCCAGGTGCTGGCCTACGAACCCTATGTAGAGCTGTGCGAAAAGATCAACAAGCTGGTCCCAGGCGACTTCGACAAGAAGACCCTGCTGGTCACCACCGGCTCCGAAGCCGTTGAAAACGCCGTCAAGATCGCCCGTGCCGCCACTGGCCGCGCTGGCGTAATCGCCTTCACCGGCGGCTACCATGGCCGTACCATGATGACCCTGGGCCTGACCGGCAAGGTCGTGCCGTACTCCGCTGGCATGGGCCTGATGCCAGGTGGCATCTTCCGCGCCCTGTTCCCGAGCGAACTGCACGGCATCAGCGTTGACGACGCCATCGCCTCGGTCGAGCGCATCTTCAAGAACGACGCCGAGCCGCGCGACATCGCCGCGATCATCCTCGAGCCGGTGCAAGGCGAAGGCGGCTTCCTGCCAGCGCCGAAAGAGCTGATGAAGCGCCTGCGCGCCCTGTGCGACCAGCACGGCATCCTGCTGATCGCCGACGAAGTACAGACCGGCGCTGGCCGTACCGGCACCTTCTTCGCCATGGAACAGATGGGCGTTGCGCCTGACCTGACCACCTTCGCCAAGTCCATCGCTGGCGGCTTCCCGCTGGCCGGTGTGTGCGGCAAGGCCGAATACATGGACGCCATCGCTCCTGGCGGCCTGGGTGGCACTTACGCCGGTTCGCCGATCGCTTGCGCCGCGGCCCTGGCCGTGATCGAAGTGTTCGAAGAAGAGAAACTGCTGGACCGCAGCAAAGCTGTGGGTGAGCGCCTGACCACCGGCCTGCGCGAAATCCAGAAGAAGTACCCGATCATCGGCGACGTCCGTGGTCTGGGCTCGATGATCGCTGTCGAAGTCTTCGAGAAAGGCACTCACACCCCGAACGCAGCTGCCGTTGGCCAGGTTGTCGCCAAGGCTCGCGAGAAGGGCCTGATCCTGCTGTCCTGCGGTACCTACGGCAACGTTCTGCGTATCCTGGTTCCGCTGACCGCAGAAGATGCTCTGCTGGACAAAGGCCTGGCTATCATCGAAGAGTGCTTCGCTGAAATCGCCTGATGTGACCTGCTTCAGAAAAAACCCGCTTCGGCGGGTTTTTTTTGTGCCCAGGAAAGCCTTGGGGCGCTATCGTTGTCGGAGGATTTGCTCAGGAAGCTGCGACGGACCGTGTGGCAGGGCTATTCAGGAGTTGGCGATGAATGCTGCAGACCCCACCCCACCAAGCGTACTTATTGTCGAGGGCGATCCCTGGGTACGTGACATGCTCAGCGAAATGCTGCTGAGCGTGCGCTGTGATGCCCGCCTGCAGCTCTGCGCCGACGGCTCGCAGGCCTTGAGCGCGCTGTCGAGCAAGCCCGACCTGATCATTGCCGCGCGCGAACTGGCAGGTGTCGATGGGCTCGACCTGTTGCGCAAGGTACGCGCGAAAGGCTCGAGGTTGCCGTTCATCCTAATGAGCAACCGCATTGACAGTGCCAGTGTGCATGAGGCGTTGCCCCTGCACCCTACTGCCTACCTGAGCAAGCCGCTGAACCTGGAAACTCTTCGCAAGCGCCTGGAAGAGCTGCTGCTGGCGGTTGGCGAAGAAATCGCCTGCCCGGTGCCGGCCTTGCAGCCAGGTGCCAGCCTGCCGGCCTACCTCGAACAGCGTCGCGCTACCGCCGATGGCGGGCCGCTGCTGGCCGATGTGCAGGTGGCGATCAAGCGCGCGCTCAACCCCCAGGGCCTGAACCTGAGAGTGCTCGAAGAGGAAGTGCAGGGCGACCCGCAGATCACCGCTGTGCTGATTGCGGCGGCCAACAGCGCAGCGCTGCATCGCGAAGCACCAGTGCAGACGCTGCTGCAGGCCTTGAACAAGCTTGGCAGCACCCAGAGCATGAACCTGATCCTGGGCATGACCCTCAAGCGCAGCGCTCGCCTCAGCGACCCGCTGCTGGCGGAGCATGCTGCCCGCTACTGGGAGTTGTCGCTGCACGCTGCCGAATATGGCCGCACCTTGGCACGCATGCTCGAGCTGGACGAAGGGCGTTGTTACTGTGCGGGGTTGCTGCATTGCCTGGGCGACCTGGCGGTGCTGCGCTGCCTGCAGGAATGGCGGCTGGCCGGGGGCGAGCTGGATGAGGATCAGGTGCAGCTGTCGCTCAATGAGTTCGGTGCGGCGTTCGGCTCGGCGCTGCGTACGCGCTGGCGGTTGCCGCTGGGGTTGCGCGAGTTGATTGCGGCGATCTACCAGCTGGGCGGCGGGGTGTATTCGCGGGAGATCCTGGCCATGAACCTGGCCGGGCAACTGTCGCGGCTGCCGGCCGAGCAGGGGCTGGAGAAGGTGGCCAGCAGCAAGACCGCGCGGCTGCTCAAGCTTGGCCTGCTGGAACTGGGGCGGTTGCGTAAGGTGGAGAACCCGGAGGTGAGGCCGCAGGAAGAGCCGCCGGTAGCTGAGGCCGAGGTTTCCAGCTGAGATTTTGGGGCCGCTTTGCGGCCCATCGCCGGCAAGCCAGCTCCCACAGGTACTGCACAAGGCTGGAGGATTGCGCCGTACCTGTGGGAGCTGGCTTGCCGGCGATTGGGGTGCAGAGCACCCCCAGGGCTCAGCCGCGGACGATCTGGTTCTTGCCCTGCCGCTTGGCCTGGTACATCGCCGCATCGGCCCTGGCATACAGGCTGTCCAGCTCCACATCCTCGTCAGTCAGCCCGGTCACCCCCTGGCTCACCGTCACCCCGTAGGTCTGCTCCCCATGGCTGAAGCTCAGCCGCTGGATCTGCCGCTGCAAGCGCTCGGCAATCTGCTCCGCGACCTGGGCACTACAGCCGGGGAACACTGCCGCGAACTCCTCGCCACCAATGCGCCCGAACAGGTCACCTCGGCGTAGCACGGCCTTGCCGCTATCGGCGATCTGCTGCAATACCTGGTCGCCTTCCTGGTGACCGTAGCTGTCGTTGATGCGCTTGAAGTCGTCGATGTCCAGCAGCAGGAAGGCCAGTGGCGTACCGTCTTCGCGGGCGCTGTCGAAGGCTTGCTGGGCGCATTCGAAAAAGTGCCGGCGGTTGCTGCTCTGGGTCAGCATGTCGGTGGTGGCCAGGCGCTGCAGTTCACCTTCTAGCTGCTTCTTCTCGGTGATGTCTTCGGCGATGCCGACGATGATCACCCGGTCGCCATCGCGTTGCTGGTTGATGTAGCACTTGTCGCTCAGCCAGCGTAGCTGGCCGTCGGCATTGAGGATGCGGTACTCGCGGTCTTCCACCGAGCCCTTGAGCAGTACCTGGGCCAGGCTGCGCTCGGCGAACTCCAGGTCGTCGGGGTAGATGCTGTCGCGCCACTCGTTGTAGTCGGCCAGCACCAGGCTGGCCGGGCGGCCGAAGATGCGTTCGTAGGCGGGGCTGACGTACAGCACCTGACGGGTTTCCCAGTCGAAGGCCCATAGCACCGCGTTGACGCTGTCGAGCAGCGAGCTGAACAGCTGCTCGCGCTCGCTCAGGCGGGCAACCTCGCCCTGGGCGTGGAGCAGCGCAAGCAAGGTCTGGGCGGCTTCGGGAGGCGGGGTGCCGGGCAGTGTCGTTGGAATGTTCTTGGCCATGTGCACGGAGCAGATCTCGGCGTGAAAGCGTGCGGCCAGCATCTGGCCCGCCACGCGGGCGATGTGCCAGATATGAGTGTAAGCGAGAGGGCGAAGTTCCGGGCGGCACGCCCCGCCAAAGGGGCGTGCCGATCAACGGCGGTCAGGCGCCGGTCGGGCGCAGGGAGTAGGTCTTGAGCTGTGCCGCGAAGTCGCGCAGGGCATGGATGCCGCTGGTTTCCGCCTCATGTACCCAGTCTTTCATGGCGGCCAGCATGTCGTGGCCGTTGGCGCTGGTGCGCGCCCAGATCTGCTGCAGGGCCAGGCGTTTTTCGTAGATGGTCTTCAGCGCCTGGCTGTGGGCGAGCATCGACTCGATGCGCACATGGTGGCGGTCTTCCAGCAGGCTGGTCTCGCGCGACAGCAGGCGCTTGGCGCGGCGGAAGTGGTGGCGCAGCGAGGCATCGACGCGGGCCAGTTCCTGCTTGACCAGCGGGCCGATCACCAGCTTGCGGTACTGGGCCATGATCTGGAAACGGTTGTTGAGGATGGCCATGGCGGTGTCCATGTCCAGGCTGGCCTTGCCGGCCACCCGGTGGGCGATGGGCGCGACGCGCTGCACCTTTGCCAGGCGCAGCAGGCAGAACAGGCGGATCCACGCCCAACCCATGTCGAACTCCCAGCGCTTGACCGACAGCTTGGCCGAGTTGGGGTAGGTGTGGTGGTTATTGTGCAGCTCTTCGCCACCGATGACGATGCCCCACGGCACCAGGTTGGTGGCGGCGTCGCGGCACTCGAAGTTGCGGTAGCCGAGAGCGTGGCCCAGGCCGTTGACCACGCCGGCGGCCCAGAACGGAATCCACATCATCTGCACTGCCCAGATGGTGATGCCGATGGTGCCGAACAGCAGCAGGTCGATTACCGCCATCAGCGCGATGCCGCCCAGCTTGTAGCGCGAGTAGAGGTTGCGCTCGATCCAGTCGTCCGGGCAGTTCTTGCCGTAGATGCGCAGGGTTTCGGGGTTGCGCGCCTCTTCTCGGTAAAGCTCTGCACCCTTGCGCAGCACCGTGCCAAGGCCCTTGTACAGCGGGCTGTGCGGGTCGTCGGGGGTTTCGCACTTGGCGTGGTGCTTGCGATGGACGGCAGTCCATTCGCGGGTGTTCTGCGCCGTGGTCAGCCACAGCCAGAAACGGAAGAAGTGCTTGAGCGCGCCATTGAGCTCCAGGGCCCGGTGCGCGGAATAGCGGTGCAGGTAGACCGTGACGCTGACGATGGTCACGTGGGTCATCAGCAGGGTGATGCCGACCAGTTGCCAGGCCGACAAGTCGAGCAGGCCGTTGTACCACATAGGTGTAAATACCCTCGGAATGCAGGAGGAGGGGCTGATTATCCCTTGGGCAGGAAATAAATACAGTCACCCGTTCAGATAGGAAGTCACGACATGTTTCAGCCTTTATAATGCCCCATCATTTTTTATGGGCAATTGCACCCGACATGTCTGTTTCCGTTCGCGACGCCTTGCGCATGGCTGCGCTGTATGTGGTGCTCTCGATCCTCTGGCTGACGCTGGCCGAGGTGGTGTTGCACGGCATGACCGAGGATCCCCTGGCACTGACCGTGGGCCGGCAGATCAACGTGGTGGTCTGGGTGCTGCTGAGCGCCTTGCTGATCTATGTATCGAGGGTACGTCTGCTCGACTTCATCGGCGTTGGCGCGCGTATGCGTGGTGAAGACCGTGAACGCCTGCGCATGGCTGCGGCAGTGTTCGACAGCACCCTCGAAGGCGTGCTGGTGACCGATCGCGATGGCCTGATCGTGCACGTCAACCGTGCCTTCATGCGAATCACCGGCTACCAGCAGGACGAGGTCATCGGCCAGCGTCCGAACAAGTTCAAGTCGGGCCGCCATGGCCTGGCGTTCTACCAGCAGATATTCGCCACCCTGGCGGAAAAGGGCGAGTGGAGCGGCGAAATCTGGAACCGGCGCAAGAGTGGTGAAATCTACCCGCAGTGGCAGACCATTTGCGCCATCCGCGACGATGAAGGCGAGCTCAGCCATTACGTGGCGGTGTTCAGCGACATCAGCGCGATCAAGCATTCGGAACAGGAATTGGCCTACCTGGCCCACCACGACCCGCTGACCGACCTGCCCAACCGCCTGCTGTTCAACGACCGGGTCGAGCAGGCCCTGGCGGCAGCCCAGGCCAACAAGCGTGGTTGTGCCCTGCTGTTGCTGGACCTGGACCACTTCCAGAGCATCAACGACGGCCTTGGTCACACCATTGGCGACCAGTTGCTGAAACTGGTGGGCGAGCGCCTGGGTGAGGTGCTGGGCAGCGGCGTGACCCTGGCGCGCCTGGGGGGCGACGAATTTGGCGTGCTGGCGGAAAACTGCCATGAGGTCGGCCAGGCGGGCAAGCTGGCGCAGGGCATCATCGAGCGCATGCGCGAGCCGTTCCTGTTCGACGGTCACCGCCTGTTCATCAGTGTCAGCGTGGGCATCAGCCTGTTCCCCAGCGATGCCTTGAGTGCCGAGCAGTTGCTGCGCAATGCCGACTCGGCGTTGTACAAGGCCAAGAGCAACGGGCGGGCCTGCTACGCGCTGTACACCGAAGAGCTGACCGCCCACGCCCAGCAGCGGGTCGAAACCGCCGGCGAACTGCGCCGGGCCCTGGAGCAGGACGAGCTGCGGGTGTTCTACCAGCCGGTGCACGACCTGGCGAGCGGCCGCCAGGTCGGCGTCGAGGCCCTGGTGCGCTGGCAGCACCCCCAGCGCGGCCTGGTGCCGCCGGGCGAGTTCATCCCGATTGCCGAGCGTACCGGGCTGATTGCCGAGATCGACGCCTGGGTACTGCGCCAGGCGTGTCGGCAGATGGTGCGATGGCAGGGTGAAGGGCGGCAGCTGGCGTTCGTGGCGGTGAACATCTCCAGCCGCCTGTTTGGCCAGCACGAGCTGTACCAGCAGGTGGCCGAGGTGCTGCACGACACCGGTCTGGACCCCGCCTTGCTGGAGCTGGAGGTGACCGAGAGCGCGATGATGGAGGACCCGGAGGTGGCCCTGGAGCAATTGCATCGCCTGCGCGAGCTGGGGGTGACCCTGGCCATCGATGACTTCGGCACCGGTTATTCATCGCTGCTGCGGCTAAAGCGCTTGCCGGTGCAGAAGCTGAAGATCGACCAGGGCTTCGTTGCCGGGTTGCCGCTGGATGAGGACGACATCGCGATCGTCCGGGTGATCATCGCCCTGGCCCGCAGCATGGGCATGCAGGTGCATGCCGAGGGCATCGAGCAGGCAGAGCAGGCCAGTTTCCTGCTGCATGAGCTGTGTCAGCTGGGGCAGGGGTACTGGTTCGGGCGGCCGGTGCCTGCCGGGGATTTGCGCTGGGGTTGAAGGCCCC
Organism: Pseudomonas sp. UBA6753; assembly: GCF_002453565.1. Classification (NCBI taxonomy): domain Bacteria; kingdom Pseudomonadati; phylum Pseudomonadota; class Gammaproteobacteria; order Pseudomonadales; family Pseudomonadaceae; genus Pseudomonas; species Pseudomonas sp. UBA6753. The sequence goes on from NZ_DKHD01000059.1 coordinate 69,147, forward strand.
TTCGCGGGCATGCCCGCTCCCACAGGGATATCGTTGTATTCAAGCCCTGTGCAGTACCTGTGGGAGCGGGCGTGCCCGCGAAGAATTCAGCGCTTGTTCAAGCCTTTCGCCAACCGGTCCCCACCCAGCTGGATCAACGCCACCAACGCCACCAGCATGGCAATCACGGTCAGCATGATCTGGCTGTCGAAGCGCTGGTAGCCATAGCGGTAGGCGATGTCCCCCAGTCCCCCGGCACCGATCGCTCCGGCCATGGCGGAGGAGTTGATCAGGGTCACCAAGGTAATGGTGAAGCCCCCGACAATCCCCGGCAGCGCCTCTGGCAGCAGCACGTGCCAGACAATGTGCCAGCGTCGGCAGCCCATGGCCTGCGCAGCCTCCACCAGGCCGTGGTCGACTTCGCGCAGGCTGACCTCGGCAATCCGCGCGAAGAACGGCGTGGCGGCAATGGTTAGCGGCACCACCGCCGCCCACACGCCATAGGTGGTACCCACCACCAGGCGGGTGAAGGGGATCAGCGCGACCATCAGGATCAGGAACGGGATCGAGCGGAACAGGTTGACGAAGGCACCCAGCACCCGGTTCAGCAGCGGCGCCTCGAAGATCCCGCCCTTGTCGCTGGTGACCAGCAGCACAGCCATCGGTACCCCCACCAGCAGGGCGATCAGCGACGACACGCCAACCATCAGCAGGGTATCGAGCAAGCCTTCCAGCAGGCGATCAAACCACATGGCCCAGTACCTCCACGTCCTCGGCCCAGCGGCGGGCGCGTTCCAGCAATTGATGGGTGTCGTGCGGCGAGTGCTGCACCGACAGGATCAGCTGCCCCAGGGCATGCTCGCCAATGGTTTCCACACCGCCCTGCAGCAGGCGCACGCGGCCGCCAAGGTCGTTGAACAGGGCAGACAGTTCGGGCTCGCCGAGCAGGGTCAGCCTCAGCACCACGGCACTGTCGCGGCTTGCCGGGCTGGCCCGCAGGCTGGCTTGCAGCGCGGCTGGCAACCTGGCTTGCAACGGCGCCAGCAGGGTACGGGTGACCTCGTGGCGTGGTGAGCCAAACACCCGCCAGACCTCACCCTGCTCGACCACTTCTCCACGTTCCAGCACCACCACCCGGTGGCAGATATCGCGGATTACCGCCATTTCGTGGGTGATCAGCACGATGGTCAGACCCAGGCGCTGGTTGATGTCGCGCAGCAGGTCGAGAATGGAAGCGGTGGTCTCCGGGTCCAGCGCCGAGGTGGCCTCGTCGCACAGCAGGATCTCGGGGTCATGCACCAGCGCCCGGGCAATGCCCACGCGCTGCTTCTGCCCGCCGGACAACTGCGCCGGGTACACGTGGTGCTTTTCCTGCAGGCCGACCAGCTCAAGCAGTTCGCGTACCTTGCGCTGGCGTTCGGCCTTGGCCACGCCGGCCACCTTCAGGGGCAGCTCGACGTTCTGCCACACGGTCTTGGCTGACATCAGGTTGAAGTGCTGGAAGATCATGCCGATACGCCGGCGCAGGGCTACCAGGTGGTCCTCGTCGAAGGGCGCGATGTCCACCTGGTCGATCAGCACCCGGCCCTGGCTGGGTTGCTCCAGACGGTTGATGGTACGCAGCAGCGATGACTTGCCGGCGCCGCTGCGGCCGATGATGCCGAAGATCTCGCCATGGCGGATGTTCAGGTCGATGCCTTGCAAGGCCGGTTGCGCCTGGCCCGGGTAGGTCTTGCCCAGGCCGATGAAGCGCACATGGGCTTCATTGACCTCCGGGCGCAAGGCCTGCTCCCTGGCCGTTGGCGGCAGTGGTTGTGCGGTGGGCGCCCGGAGCGCGCTGGCCTGGCTCATGTCAGCCCTCCCAACCGGCCTGGTAGAGCTTGCCGTGGGCTTTGTCCAAGGCTGCGCGCACCACTGGCGAGTGCTGGTAGATGTCGACGAACTTGGCCAGGCGTGGGTCGTCCTTGCTTTGCGGTCGAATGACGAACTGGATCACGTACTCCTTGTTTTCCAGGCCGTCGAACAGCAGGGCGGAGCTGGCGTCGAAGCTGTTGGCCAGGCGGATGTAGGCCGGGTAGCCCTGCACCAGGTCGGCGTCGTCATAGGCGCGTACCAGCTGTACGGCCTCGACCTGAAGGATTTTCAGCTTTTTCGGGTTGGCGACGATGTCGTCCTCGGTGGCCTTGTAGCCGACCCCCGGCTTGAGGGTGATCAGCCCGGCCTTGGCCAGCAGCTGCAGGCCACGGCCGCTGTTGATCGGGTCGTTGGCGATGGCCACGCTGGCGCCTTCGGGCAGGTCGGCGAAGCTCTTGTACTTTTTCGAGTACAGGCCGACGTTGTTGATGATGCCCGGGGCGTAGGGCACCAGGTTGAAGCCCGCGGCCGCCTTGGCGTTTTCCAGGAACGGGATGTGCTGGAAGTAGTTCACGTCGATGTCGCCGCTGTTGAGGCTGACATTGGGTGCGATCCAGTCGCTGAACTCGACCAGCTTCACTTCCAGGCCTTGCTTGTGCGCTTCTTCCACTGCGGCTTCCAGCGGGATGGCAAAGGCCGAGGTGGTGCCGATCTTCAGCGGTTCGGCAGCCAGCGCGCTGGCGGACAGGCCGAGGGTGAGGGCAATGGCCGCGACGGGCCGGAACAGTTTATCAAGCATGGTGCAGGGCTCCAGTCGGGGCAGGGGTAGAGGTAAAGCGGTAAGCCGAGCCAGGGTGGTCGGCGGGTAGGTGCGGGTGGTCGGCCTGGAACAGTTTTTCGCGCAGGGTGCCTTCGGCGTAGGCGGTCTTGTAGCGGCCACGCTGTTGCAACTGCGGGATGACCAGGTCGATGAAGTCCTCGAAGCTTTCCGGGGTTACGGTGCGTGTCAGGTTGAAACCGTCCAGGCCGGTTTCATCGATCCAGGCGATCAGCTGTTCGGCCACCTGCTCGGGCGCGCCGACCAGGGTCACGTAACGGCCACCCAGGGCGTGCTGCTGCAGCAGGCGCCGGCGAGTCCAGGCGTTGTCCTGCAACTGGCGCGTGGCCGACTGGATGGCGTTGCCCTGGCTGAAGGCAATCGGCTCGTCCAGGGCGTAGGCGGCGAAGTCGATGCCGGTGGACGCTGCGAAGTGCGCGACCCCGGCCTCGGCGCTGGCATGGCGCAGGTACTCGGCATGCTTGGCCTGGGCCTGCTGCTCGGTGGCGGCGACGATCACCGTGATGCCCATGAACACCTTGACCGCTTGCGGGTCGCGGCCAGCGGCCTGGGCGGCGGCGCGCACCTTGTCGACCTGGGCGCGGGTGGCGGCCTTGTCCTGGCCACTGATGAACACGCATTCGGCATGGTTGCCGGCGAAGGCCAGGCCACGCTGCGAGCTGCCGGCCTGGAACAGTACCGGTGTACGTTGCGGCGAGGGCTCGCACAGGTGGTAGCCGTCGACCTTGTAGAACTCGCCCTGGTGGTTGACCTTGCGCACCTTGTCGGGCCTGGCATAGACGCGCTGCTGGCGGTCGGCGACCACGGCATCGTCGGCCCAGCTGCCTTCCAGCAGCTTGTACAGCACCTGTAGGTACTCGTCGGCCTGGTCGTAGCGGCGGTCATGCTCGGGTTGCTGCGTCAGGCCCATGGCCCGGGCAGCGCTGTCGAGGTAGCCGGTGACGATGTTCCAGCCCACCCGGCCATTGCTCAGATGGTCCAGGGTGGAAAGGCGCCGGGCGAACAGGTACGGCGCTTCGTAGGTGAGGTTAGCGGTAAGGCCGAAGCCCAGGTGGCGGGTGACGGCGGCCATGGCCGAGACCAGAAGCAACGGGTCGTTGACCGGTAGCTGGATCGACTCCTTGAGGGTGACGTCCAGCGACTGGCCGTAGATGTCGTAGGTGCCGACGATGTCGGCGATGAACAACCCGTCGAACAAGCCGCGCTCCAGCAGGCGCGCCAGGCTGGTCCAGTATTCCAGGGTCTTGTACTGGGTCGAGGTGTCCCGTGGGTGGGTCCACAGGCCGTGGTTGATGTGCCCGATGCAGTTCATGTTGAAGGCATTGAGCAGGATCTGTTTGGCCATCAGATGGTCCCCCGGCGTGGTGGGTTGGCATCGTTGAGGTAGTAGTTGCCGATGGCGTGGTACTTCCAGCGCACCGGGTCGTGCAGGGTGTGCACGCGGGCGTTGCGCCAGTGGCGGTCGAGGTTGTGTTCGGCCAGGGTGGCCTGGCTACCGCCCAGTTCGAACAGGGTGGTGCCGGCCGCGAGGGAAATCTCGGTGCTGATGGCACGGGCCTCGGCCACCGCGATGGAAGCGGCGGCCACGTTGTCGGCAGTGCTGTCGTCGCGGGCGCGGTCCAGGTATTCGCCGGCGCGTTCCAGCAAGGCTTCTGCGGCGTGCAGGCGGATCGCCAGGTGGCCGAAGCTCTTCAGCGTCAGCGGGTCATCGCTGGCCTTGTCCAGGCCGGAGTCGACCCAGGGGCGGCTGCGGGTGCGCACGAAGTGCAGGGCATCTTCGTATGCGGCGCGGGCGATGCCGGTGTCGATGGCGGCATGAAGGATCTGCGCCAGCGGGCCGACCGGGGTGGGGCGTTCGAAGGCGCTCTGGAACGGCACCACGTCGGCGGCGCTGACGTACACGTTGTCGAACACCACCGAGCCGCTGCCGGTGGTGCGCTGGCCGAAGCCGCTCCAGTCGTCGATCACCTGCAGGCCCTGGCTGTCAGCCGGGACGAAGGCCAGGTGCTGCACGCCCTGTTCGTCGACCACCGAGGTGGGAATGCGCTGGGCGTAGATGGCGCCGGTGGAGTAGAACTTGCGGCCGTTGATGCGAAAGCCATCGCCATCGCGGGTCAGGCGAGTGGTGCGCTCGTTGGCGGTCTTGGTGCCCAGTTCGGCCAGGGCGTTGCCGAAGCGGCTGCCGGCCAGTACTTCGGCGTACAGGCGCTGTTGCTGTTCGGGTGTGCCGTTTACCCGCAGCACTTCCAGGCCATAGAAATGATTTTGCGGGATTTGCCCGAGCGAGCCGTCAGCCTGGGCGATGCGGGCGATGACCTTGGCCAGGGTGACGTTGGACACGCCGGCGCCGCCGAAGGCCTTGGGCACGCTGATGGCCCACAGGCCGGAGCGGGTGAACAGTTCCAGTTCGGCGTGCGGCAGACGGCGCTCGCGGTCGCGCAGGGCGCTGTCGCGGCGCAGGTGTCGGGCGATGTCTTCGGCGACGTTCAGGGCTTCGGTGTCACTGGTGATGATGTTTGTAGTCATGGTGTTTCTCCGGGGGCCGCTGCGCGGCCCTTCGCGGGCTCGCCCGCTCCCACAGGTAAAGTGATGCCTGTTCAGGCGCTGGTAATCCTGTGGGAGCGGGCGAGCCCGCGAAGGGCTGCGTAGCAGCCCCAAAGGCAGCAAGTCAGATCCAGGAATGCCGCGCGGGCAAGGTGCCGTTGAGGTGGTAAGCGCCAACCGCGTGGTACTTCCAGCGCACCGGGTCATGCAGGGTGTGCACCCGGGCATTGCGCCAGTGGCGGTCGAGGTTGAACTCGGCGAGGGTGGCGCGGCTGCCGGCCAGCTCGAACAGCTTTTCGCTGGCCTGCAGGGCAATCTCGGTAGTCAGCACCTTGGCCTCGGCCACCGCGATCGAAGCCCGCGCCGCGCTTGCAGCATCGACCGGCGCGGCGTTGACCTCGTCGAGGACCCGCGCGGCCTTGCGCAGCAGCGCTTCGGCGGCGTGCAGCTCGAGCTTCAGGCGGCCGATGTCGGCGATTACATAGGGGTCGTCGCTGGCGCGGTCGACCTTGGCCTCGATCCATGGCCGGGCCTTTTCGCGCACGAAGCTGATGGCGTCATCGATCGCCGCTTCGGCAATTCCGGCATCGATCGCCGCCTGGATCAGCTGCGAGGCAGCGCCCTGGATGTTGGGAATGTCGCGCTGGCGCCAGTTGTCGATCACCAGGTCGGCATCCACCGGTACCTGGTCGAGCAGCACGGTGCCGCTGGCAGTGGTGCGCTGTCCGAACCCGGACCAGTCATCGACGATGCGCAGCCCCGGGCTGCCTCGGCGCACGAATGCCAGGCGCTGGCGGCCTTCGTCGTCCAGTGCCTTGACCGCCACCCAGTGGGCGAACAGGGCGCCGGTGGAATAGAACTTCTCACCGCTGATGCGATAGCTGTCGCCGGCGCGGGTGATCCTGGCCTTGAGGGTCAGGGTGTCCTTGGTGCCGCGTTCGGGGCCGGCATTGCCGATGCGCCAGCCATCGAGCACGCTGCGGAAGATCACCGCCTGTTGCGCCTCGGTGGCAGTCAGGCGCAGCAGTTGCAGCATGCCGAACTGGTTCTGCGGGATCTGCCCCAGGGCCGGGTCGGCGGCGCTGATCAGGCGGAACACTTCGGCCACGGTCTCGAATGACACATCGGGGCCGCCATGGGCCTTGGGTACGCTGATGCTGCCCAGGCCGCTGCGGGTGAACAGTTCGATCTCGGCCCATGGCAGTTTGCGTTGCTGGTCGCGGCGGGCGGCCTGCTCGCGGGCGACCTCGGCCAGTTCGCGGGCCGCTTGCAGGGCTTCGGCGTCGTTGCGCAGTACCTTGGCCGGCAGCAGCAGGGGCGAGCTGTCGAGATCGCTGTGGAATTGGGTATTAGGTTGGCTGGACATCAGTACCGCTCCTTGGCTGCACTCAATGCCCTGGCGTTACGCACTGGGGTGATTGTGATCCTGACCATTCCTGACCTCACAAAAAAGTAATGCCGCTACAGCTGATCGCGACAGATGTGTGCTGGTCCGGTGGTCCGGTTTATATACCCTAATGCTTTATAAAAAGTTTATGAACTAACTCTTTGGAATATGTATAGAAGGGGGATTTTGCTGCGGATGTGCCGGCCTCTTCGCGGGCACGCCCGCTCCCACAGGTACAGCACAGATCTTGAAATCGGTACCACACCTGTGGGAGCGGGCGTGCCCGCGAAGAGGCCGCAACAGGTTTACTCGGAGGCAGCAGTCCCCAGGAACTTGCGCAAGAACTGCCGGGTACGCTCTTCCTTCGGCGCCGCAAACAGCGCCTTGGCCTCGCCCTGTTCCACGATCACGCCCTTGTCGAAGAAGATCACCCGGTTCGCCACATCGCGGGCAAAGCTCATCTCGTGGGTAACGATGATCATGGTGCGCTTCTCCTCGGCCAGGCCGCGGATGGTCGCCAGCACTTCACCCACCAGTTCGGGGTCCAGCGCCGAGGTCGGCTCGTCGAACAGGATCACCTCCGGTTCCATGGCCAGGGCGCGGGCGATGGCCACCCGTTGCTGCTGGCCACCGGAAAGCCGCCGCGGGTAGGCGTCTTCCTTGCCCGCCAGGCCAACCTTGGCCAGCAGGCGCCGGCCCAGTTCGATGGCCTGCTCGCGGGGCGTCTTCTTGACGATCACCGGCCCCTCGATCACGTTTTCCAGAGCGGTGCGATGAGGGAACAGGTTGAAGTTCTGGAACACGAACCCGGCCTGCTGGCGCAAGCGGCGAATCGCACTTTGCTGCCCACCCAGCGGGCGGTTGGCGTCGATGCTGATGTCGCCAATCTGGATCTGCCCGGCATCGGGTGTTTCCAGCAGGTTGAGGCAACGCAGGAAGGTGGTCTTGCCCGAGCCGCTGGGGCCGATGATGGCCACCACTTCGCCGGGCTGCACGGTCAGGTCGATACCGTTGAGCACGGTCTGGCCCTTGAACCGCTTGGTCAGGCCTTTGACTTCAATCATGCTCAATGCTCCTGGTCATGCTGGTTGACTCGCGCTTCCATGCGGTTCTGGAAGTGCGCGAGGATGCTGCACAGCACCCAGTAGATGACCGCCACCGCCACGTACATGGTGAACACTTCGAAGGTGCGCGCGGTAATCAGCTGGGCCTGGCGGAACAGCTCGGGCACCTGGATGGTCGCCGCCAGGGCGGTGTCCTTGACCAGCGAGATGAAGCTGTTGCCCAACGGCGGCAGTGCGGTGCGCAAGGCCTGGGGCAGGATCGCCCGGCGCATGGCCTGGACGCGAGTCATGCCGATACTGGCGGCGGCCTCCCACTGGCCACGGTCGATCGAGGAAATCGCCGCGCGCAGGATTTCGCAGATGTAGGCGGCCATGTTCAGCGACAGGCCGATCAGCGAGGCCGGGATCGGGTCGAGCTCGATGCCGATCTGCGGCATGCCGAAGTAGATGACGAACAGCTGCACCAGCAGCGGCGTGCCGCGGAAGAACGACACGTAAACCCGCGCCAGCCAGTTCAGCGGCAAGATCTTCGACAACCGCATCAGTGCCAGGGCAAAGCCCAGCAGCAGGCCGAAGAACATGCCGCCAACACTGAGCAGCACTGTATAACCCGCGCCCTTCAGCAGGAAGGGCGCGGAGTCGACAACGAGTTGCAGGCTTTCAGCAATCATTTGGTGACATCGGCACCGAAGTATTTCTCGGAAAGCTTGGCTAGCGTGCCGTCAGCCTTGAGCTTGTCCAGTGCCTTGTTGATCGCTGCCAGCAGTTCCGGCTCGCCTTTGCGCAGGGCCACACCGCTTTCCAGGCGCGAGAAGGCATCGCCGGCCAGTTCGGTGTCCTTGGCTTTTTGCGCGTATTCCAGCGCGGCCAGGCGGTCGATCAGGATGGCGTCGATACGGCCGTTGCGCAGGTCGGCGAACTTGCTCGGGTCGTCTTCATAGGTGCGCACATCGGCTTGCGGCACATCCTTCTTGACCCATTGCTCGTAGTTGGTGCCCAGGCCCACGCCGACCTTCTTGCCGGCCAGGTCTGCGGCCTTGTGGATGTTCAGCTGCTCGGCCTTCTTCTTCAGGATCAGCGCCTGGATGCCGGAGATGGTGTAAGGCTCGGAGAAGTCATACTTCTTCTTGCGCTCTTCGGAGATGGTCACCTGGTTGATCACTACGTCCAGTCGCTTGGACTCCAGTGCGGCGAGGATGCCGTCCCACTTGGTCGGCTGCACCTTGGCCTTTACCCCCAGCTCCTTGGCCAGCAGTTCGGACAGTTCCACTTCGAAGCCGGTCAGCTTGCCGTTTTCGTCCTGGAAGCTGAACGGTGGGTAGGTGCCTTCGAGGCCGACGTTGATCACGCCTTTTTCCTGGATGGTCTTCAGCTGCTCGCCGGCGAAGGCCTGGCCGAGCAGGCCGGCACCCAGCAGGAGTGCCAGGCTGGCGTTGAGTAGCGGTTTGGCGAATTTCGACATTTCAGAGCCCCGCGCTTGTTGTGTAAGTGGTGGGTGGCGACTATAGGGTCGGCTGCTTAGGCCAGGAAATACTAAAAAATTATTTTGTTATTCCCTTTTTGGTTTTTGCCAGGTGCTGGCTGCTTTGAGGGTAGGCGAGGTTGCCTGCTCCGTCATCGCGGCTTATGCCTGACTTAGCGCAGGATGGAATAAAGCGTTGTTTTTTCCAAGGGATGGATTTGCCGTAGAGTGGATTGCATGTAGGCAGGTTCGGCCCTTTCGCGGGCTCGCCCGCTCCCACAGAGACCGCACAGGCATCGAAACCTGTGCAGTCCCTGTGGGAGCGGGCAAGCCCGCGAAGAGGCCGGACCTGCAAATAAAAATGAGTTTGGCCTACTCAGGCAGGAGAAAACCGTGAGCGAACAACCTTCACCCGGGCAGTGGCAGTTGCAGAGCATCGTCAACGGCCTGCGCGGAGCCCGTGAACAATGGCGTACCCGCAATGGCCGCAGCAGCGGCGAGCAGGGCGGGCGTGAGCTGCCTTCGCGCGAAGCGATGCGGCACATCCTGGAGCAACTGTGCGGCGCACTGTTCCCCATGCGCCTTGGCCCGGTCGACCTGCGCGAAGAAAGCGAAGACTTCTACGTCGGCCATACCCTGGATGCCGCGCTGACCGCCTTGCTGGCCCAGGCCCGCCTGGAGCTGCGCTACGCCGCACGGCAAAGCAAGGGCGAGCTGGCCGGCGTCGATGCCCATGCGCTGAGCCTGGTGCAGGGCTTCGCCGCCGCCCTGCCGGGCCTGCGCGTGCTGCTCGACACCGACGTGCTGGCCGCCTACCACGGCGACCCGGCGGCGCGCAGTGTCGATGAAGTGCTGCTGTGCTACCCAGGCATCCTGGCGATCATCCACCACCGCCTGGCGCACCACCTGTACCAGGCCGGCCTGCCGCTGCTGGCGCGGATCAGCTCGGAGCTGGCGCATTCGGCCACGGGGATCGACATTCACCCCGGGGCACAGATCGGCCCGAGCTTCTTCATCGACCACGGTACCGGCGTGGTGATCGGCGAAACCGCGATCATCGGCGAGCGCGTGCGGATCTACCAGGCAGTGACCCTGGGCGCCAAGCGCTTCCCCAGCGATGAATCGGGCACCCTGCACAAGGGCCTGCCACGCCACCCGATCGTCGAGGACGATGTGGTGATCTATGCCGGGGCCACGGTGCTGGGGCGGATCACCATCGGCAAAGGCTCGACCATTGGCGGCAATGTGTGGCTGACCCGCAGTGTGCCGGCCGAGAGCAACATTACCCAGGCTAACCTGCAGCTGGATTGCCAGGACAAGAACTGATCTGTACTGGCCTCTTCGCGGGCTTGCCCGCTCCCACAGGTACTGCACAAGATTCAATGTTTGTGCGGTCCCTGTGGGAGCGGGCAAGCCCGCGAAGAGGCCAGTGCAGGAGGGCACCAATCAGCGCCCCAATTCGCATTGAAATCCGATCCATGTTTAACTTGAACGCTTGTTCAATGAAAAAACGCTGGTCCGCTGCCGGTGTTCAACAGGAGGATTCCTTTGCTGAACCCGTTCATTCCGAGCCTTACGTCATTCGACGAGGTGCGCCCCCAATGAGTGCACCGACCCCTTCCCTTGCCAATGGCAAGATCCGCATGAACCCCCCGGTGTTCTATTTCGCGGCAAGTTTCATCCTCATCTTCGGCCTGGTGGTCATTTCCTATCCGCAAGCAGCAGGCGACTGGTTGCTGGCGGCGCAGAACTGGGCGGCCAACACGGTCGGCTGGTACTACATGCTGGCGATGACGCTGTACCTGGTCTTCGTGGTGGTCACCGCCTTGTCCGGCTACGGCAAGATCAAGCTCGGTGCCGACCACGACGAGCCCGAGTTCAGTTACCTGTCGTGGGCCGGCATGCTGTTTGCCGCCGGCATCAGCATCACCTTGTTCTTCTTCTGCGTGTCCGAACCCCTGACCCACATGCTGCAGCCGCCCCAGGGCGAAGCGGGCACGGCCGAGGCCGGGCGCCAGGCAATGCAGATACTGTTCCTGCACTGGGGCCTGCATGGCTGGGGCGTGTTCGCCTTCGTCGGCATGGCCCTGGCCTACTTCGCCTACCGGCACAACCTGCCGTTGGCCTTGCGTTCGGCGCTGTACCCGCTGATCGGCAAGCGCATCAACGGGCCGATCGGTTATGCGGTGGACGGCTTCGGCATCATCGCCACGGTGTTCGGCCTGGGTGCCGACATGGGCTTTGGCGTGCTGCACCTGAACGCCGGCCTCGATTACCTGTTCGGCATCGACCACAGCCAGTGGGTGCAGGTGCTGCTCATCACCTTGATGATGGGCGCGGCGGTGGCCGTGGCCGTCGCCGGGGTGGAGAAGGGCGTGCGGGTGATGAGCGACATCAACCTGTTCCTGGCCTGCGCGCTGTTGCTGTTCGTGTTGTTCGCCGGGCCTACCCAGCACCTGTTCAACACGCTGATCCAGAACCTCGGCGATTACCTGGGTGCCTTGCCGCGCAAGAGCTTCGACGTTTATGCCTACGGCGAGAACCGTGACTGGCTGGGCGGCTGGACGGTGTTCTACTGGGCCTGGTGGATTGCCTGGGCGCCGTTCGTGGGCCTGTTCATCGCCCGCATCTCTCGTGGCCGCACCATCCGCGAGTTCGTCTTTGGTGTGCTGTTGATTCCGCTGGGCTTCACCCTGGCGTGGATGTCGATCTTCGGCAACAGCGCCCTGGACCAGGTCATCAACCACGGCATGACCGCGCTGGGCCAGTCGGCGCTGGATAACCCGTCGATGAGCCTGTACCTGCTGCTGGAGACCTACCCCTGGAGCAAGACGGTGATCGCCATGACGGTGTTCATCAGTTTCGTGTTCTTCGTCACCTCGGCCGACTCGGGCACCGTGGTGCTGTCGACCTTGTCGGCCAAGGGTGGTGATGCCGACGAGGATGGGCCGAACTGGCTGCGCATCTTCTGGGGCGCGATGACGGCGCTGATCACCAGTGCGCTGTTGTTCGCCGGCAGCATCGATTCGCTGAAGTCGGCGGTGGTGCTGACCTCGTTGCCGTTCTCGCTGATCCTGCTGTGCATGATGTGGGGGCTGCACAAGGCGTTCTACCTGGAGTCGCAACGGCAGATCGCGCAGATGCATTCGCTGGCCCCGTTCGCCCAGTCACGCCGCGGCCGTGGTGGCTGGCGCCAGCGCCTGAGCCAGGCGGTGCACTTCCCGTCGCGTGATGAGGTGTACCGCTTCATGGACGACGTGGTGCGCCCGGCAATTGCCGATGTGCGTGAAGTGTTCGAGCAGAAGGGCCTGGTGCTGATTACCCAGGACGACCCGAGCCACGACAACGTCAGCCTGAAGATTGGCCATGGCGAGGAACAGCCGTTCATTTACCAGGTGCAGATGCGTGGCTACTTCACGCCATCGTTCGCCCTGGGTGGGCTGGGTACGCAAGAGTTGAAGAACCGCCGTTACTATCGGGCGGAGGTGCACCTGAGCGAAGGCAGCCAGAACTATGACCTGGTGGGCTACAGCAAGGAGCAGATCATCAACGACATCCTCGACCAGTACGAACGGCACATGCAGTACCTCCATCTGGTCAGGTAATAACCTGTACTGGCCTCTTCGCGGGCTTGCCCGCTCCCACAGGTCCTGCACAGATTTCAGAAACTGTGTTGAACCTGTGGGAGCGGGCAAGCCCGCGAAGAGGCCGGTACAGGCAACAACTAAAAGGGCGCATCCCCGAGGATGGTCGCCCGATGCATCACCCGCCGGTTCGGCCGGTAGTCATCCACGGCAAAATGCTGGGTCACGCGGTTGTCCCAGAACGCCACGTCATTCTCCTGCCACCGCCAGCGAATGCTGAACTCCGGCCGCGTCGCATGGGCGAACAGCAGCTTCAGCAGTGCCTCGCTTTCCAGTTCGCTCAGTTCATTGATGCGCGTGGTGAACCCCTCATTGACGAACAACGCCTTGCGCCCGCTCACCGGATGCGTGCGCACCACCGGGTGCGACAGCGGCGGGTTGTTGCGCCGGGTTGCTTCCCAGCGCGCCAGGTCTTCCGGCGTGGTACCAAAGCGCTCCAGCGGGAACGACTTGGTGAAGTCATGGGTAGCGGTCAGCCCGTCGAGCAGCTCGCGCAGCGGCGCCGACAAGGCTTCGAAGGCCGCGATGCCGCTGGCCCACAGGGTGTCGCCGCCGTAGGCCGGCAACTGCTTGGCGCTGAGCACCGCGCCCAGGGCCGGGGTCGGCAAGAAGGTCACGTCGGTGTGCCACACGGCGTTGTCGCGCACATCGGTAACCGCCGTATCGAGGATCAGCACCTGCGGGGTTTCGGGCACGTTGGGGTAGATCGGGTGGATGTGCAGGTCGCCGAAGCGGGCGGCAAAACGTGCCTGCTGCTGCGGGTTGATCGGCTGGTCGCGGAAGAACAGCACCTGGTGTTGCAGCAGCGCCTGCTCGATGGCGTCACGTTCTTCGACGGTGATATCGCGGCTGATGTCCACGCCGCTGATCTGGGCGCCAAGCGCCGGGCTGAGGGGGGTGATGGTCAGGCTCATGTCGGTCTCTTCAATCAGGCGCCAGGCTGCTGGCGTGGTCAACAGGATTCAGTGGCTCTGCCCGTGCCAAGGCACCAGTTTGCGTTGCAGGGCACGCAGGCTCATTTCCAGGGCGAAGGCAATCAGCGCGATCAGCAGGATCCCCAGCACCACCACATCGGTAACCAGGAACTGCGCCGCCGACTGCACCATGAAGCCCAGACCGCTGGTGGCGGCGATCAGCTCGGCGGCCACCAGGGTCGACCAGCCAACCCCCAGGCCAATGCGGATGCCGGTGAGGATGTCGGGCAGGGCGCTGGGCAGGATCACGTGGCGGATCAGCTGGGCTTTGGTCGCGCCGAGCGACTGCGCGGCACGCAGCTTGGCCGGGTCGACCGTGCGCACGCCGGTGGCGGTGGCAATGGCGATGGGGGCGAAGATTGCCAGGTAGATCAGCAGCACCTTGGACAGCTCGCCGATGCCGCACCAGATGACGATCAGCGGCAGGTAGGCCAGCGGCGGGATCGGCCGGTAGAACTCGATCAGCGGGTCGAGAATGCCGCGGGCCACGCGGTTGTAGCCGATGGCGATACCCACCGGGATGGCGGTGAGGGTGGCGGCAAGCAGGGCCACGCCGATGCGCCCCAGGCTGGCACCCAGGTGCTGCCACAGGCTGGCATCCATGTAGCCTTGAGTCAGCAGGGCCCCGGCCTTGGCCAGGATGTCGGCGGGCGAGGGCAGGAACAGCGGCTCGATCCAGCCGGCCGCGGTCACCAACCACCAGGCCAACAGCAGGCTGGCCAGGGTCAGGGTGCTGATCCAGCGGGTGGGCAGGGGGCGGCTCAGCTTGGTGGCTCGCCGGGGGTGGGTGTTGCGTTTGCCGGCGACCGGCAGGTCCAGGCTGCTCATGCGCGCTCCTGCAGGCTTTGACGTTGGGAGAACACCCGCGCCAGTACATGCTCGCGGGTTTCGATGAAGGCCGGGTCGGACTTGATCGCCCGCGCCGGTTCACCGGCTGCGTAGCGTTGGCCGAAGTCCAGTTGCAGGCGCTCCACCACGCGCCCCGGGTTGGGCGCCAGCAGCACCAGCTCGCTGGCGAGGAACACTGCTTCTTCGATGTCGTGGGTAATCAGGAACACCGGCTTGGCGGTGCGTTGCCATACCTGCAGCAACAACTCCTGCATCTGTTCGCGGGTGAAGGCATCCAGTGCGCCGAACGGCTCGTCCATCAGCAACACCCGTGGGTCGGCTGCCAACGCCCGGGCCAGGCCCACGCGCTGCTTCTGGCCACCGGACAATTGCCAGATACGCCGCTCGCCAAAGCCGTCGAGGTCGACCAGGGCCAGCATTTCGCGGGCCTTGGCTTCACGCTCGGCGCGTGGCACGCCGGCCAGTTCCAGGCCGAAGGCGACGTTGCCCAGCACGTTCTGCCAGGGCAGCAGCGCATCGTCCTGGAACACTACGCCGCGCTCGGCGCCGGGGCCCTGGACGGGCGCGCCGTCCAGGGTGATGCGCCCGCCGCTGGGGGCGACGAAGCCGGCGATCAGGTTGAGCAGCGAGGTCTTGCCGCTGCCGGAAGGCCCCAGGGCCACCAGCAGTTGGCGTGGCCCCAGGCTCAGGTTGATGTCGGCCAGTACCGGGGTTTCGGCACCGGGGTACTGTGCGCTGATGCGCTCCAGTTCGAGCAAGGCCATGGCAGGCTCCGGTCGGTTTTCTACAGGCTTAGTTGGGGAGGTACTGGGCGCTGACGTACGGGGAGTAGTCCGGCAGCACCGCGTCGACCTTGCCTTGCTGCTTGAGGAAGGTGGCCGTGTCGGTCAGCGCCTGGGTGGTCGGTGCGCCCAGTGCATTGGCCTGGTCGGCGGCCAGCGGGTAGACGTTGCCCTGCAGCAGCACCGGGATGTCAGCAGGCTTGGCGCCAGACAGTTTGGCCAGCTTGCTCACGTTGTCGGGGTTGGCCAGCCAGGCTTGCGGGTTCTTGCGGTAGTCGGCGTAGGCGTCGAGGGTGACCTTGGCAAAGGCCTTGACCACGTCGGGGTGCTTGGCGGCAAAGTCCTTGCGCACGATCCATGCGTCGAAGGTCGGTGCGCCTTTCTCGGCCAGCTCGCCGGAGGTGATCAGCACCTTGCCGTTTTCCTTGGCCACGCCCAGGGCTGGGTCCCAGACGTAGGTGGCGTCGATGTCGCCGCGCTTCCAGGCGGCAATGATCGCCGGCGGCGCCAGGTTGAGGATCTGCACCTTGGACGGGTCGATGTTCCAGCTCTTCAGTGCGGCCAGCAGGCTGTAGTGGCCGGTGGAGACGAACGGCACGGCGACTTTCTTGCCGACCAGGTCTTGCGGCGTCTTGATGCTGTCGCGGGCGACCAGTGCTTCACCGGCGCCAATCTGCGTGGCGATCAGGAAGGTCTCGACTGGCAGCTTGCGGGTGGCTGCGGCGGCCAGTGGGCTGGAGCCCAGGTAGCCGATCTGTACATCGCCGCTGGCTACGGCGGTGATCACGTCGGCGCCGTTGTCGAATTTGCGCCAGTCGATGCTGGCCTTGCTGGCTTTTTCGTAGCTGCCATCGACCTGCGCCACCTTGGCCGGGTCAACGGTGGTCTGGTAGGCCACGGTCAGGTCGGCAGCCTGGGCCAACCAGCTGGCGCTGGCGAGGGTCAGGGCGGCGAACAGGCGCAGCGGAGCGTGCGGGATCATGGTGAACCTCTCGTCAGGCAATCGATGTGATGGATGGCGAGAAGGCTAAATGATCTAAGAAAAGTAAAATAAATAACTTTTTTGCATTAGCTTAGGAGCCAATTGCTTTAACGACGCTGTCTTTACGCGATCCCCTGTGGGAGCGGGCGTGCCCGCGAAGCAGGCGACGCAGTGGATGGCACCGGCGTAGCCGGTGTTCGCGGGCATGCCCGCTCCCACATCGAGCGCACGAAGGCCGCAACATGGGTAATCCTGCGCAATGGCGAAATCACAGACGGCTGCTAGGCTTTTTCGTCCCGATAGAACGATACGGAATTAGGTTATGAGCAAACGTTTGCAAATAACCAGAGGTTATGAAAAGCGAGCTGCTGCTAACGAATCGCAGTAACAGTTCCTAACATATTCCTTAAAAATCTTACCAATTCATAAAACGGTCATTTTGGATTTATAGGATTGTCATTATCCTGTAGCGCAGGTGGCGTCTTAGACCAAAGTCGCGAAACGTTTAGAAACGATTGACTAAACGGTCACGCTTTGGGACTAAATCGCCAATCCACGGTGAGCGGGGCAGCAGATCCCACCGCCAGAGATACACAAGAATTAGAACGTAGAGGAGCAAAACATGTACAAGTCCAGCCTGGCCCTGGCCGTGGCACTGGGGGTTCTCGCCCAACAAGCAGGCGCTGCCGGTTTCGTTGAAGACAGCAAACTGTCGCTCAGCTCGCGCACCATGTACTTCAACAACGACAATCGTGAAGCTCACGGAGATGTTCGTCCGGATCAGCGTGAATCCGGCCAGGGCTTCAAGCTCGACTACATCTCGGGCTTCACTGAAGGTACCGTTGGCTTTGGTGTTGATGCCCAAGCGCTATGGGGTATTCACCTGGATGGTGGCCAGGGTTACCACAAGGGTGGTTTCTTCCCGGATGACGGCAAGGGTTCTGCAGCCCAGTGGGCCCGTTTTGGTGCCAACGCCAAGGCTCGCTTCTCGAAGACCGAAGCGCATTTCGGTAGCGCGCTCGCGCCAAACCTGCCGATCCTGGTCTCCAACGATGGCCGTCTGCTGCCGCAAACCTTCGAGGGTGGCACCATCACCTCGAAGGAAATCGACAACCTGACCATCAACGCCGGTCAGCTGACCCATGCCATGGGTCGTGCCTCGAGCAACCGTACCGGTCTGTCCGTTGCGGGCGCTACCGCTGAAAGCAACAAGTTCCGCTACGGCGGCCTGGACTACAAACTCACTCCAGACCTGACCCTGCAGTACTACTACTCGAATCTGGAAGACTTCTACAAGCAGCACTTCCTGGGTGCTACCCATGTCTTCAAGATTGCTGACGACCAGTCGTTCAAGACCGATCTGCGCTACTTCGATAGCAGCGCCGACGGCAAGAACAAGAAAGGTGGCCCAGGCGAGTACAACTTCAATAACAACGGCGGTTACGAGAAGACCGACGGCAAGATCGACAACAAGACCTGGTCCGCCATGTTCACCTACACCCTGGGTGGCCATGCGCTGATGCTCGGTCACCAGCAGGTCGGTGACGACGGCGGCTTCGTATGGCTCAACCAGGGCAGCCTGGTCAACGACAGCGGCACCTCGGAAGGCGCTGGTGGTTCCAGCTTCTACCTGTTCACCGACAGCATGATCAACCAGTTTGCTCGCGCCGGTGAGAACACCACCTTCGGTCAGTACTCCTATGACTTCGCGTCCCTGGGCGTTCCAGGCCTGAAGGCTTCGGTGGCCTACCTGCGTGGTGACGATATCCGCAACAAGTCGGGCGACGGCAGCTACAACGAATGGGAACGTGACGCGCGCGTCGACTACACCATTCAGCAGGGTACCCTCAAAGGCTTGGGCTTCAGCCTGCGTCAGGGTGTCTACCGTGGTAGCGGCGAAAGCAGCGCTGACCAGGATCAGACCCGCTTCATCGTGAACTACACTTACGCCTTCATGTAAGTTCGTGGCGTAACCAAAAAGAGCCTCGCCTAGTGCGAGGCTTTTTTGTGTCTGCAATTTCGTATGCCTTATGGTTATAAACAAATCAGTATTTATTCTTTTTGTTTTTAATCGAATGCAGGCACATTGAACCCACACGGTACAGAACCCAGCACAGGAGCCGCAGCCCATGAGCCTAAAACTCGGCGATATCGCCCCCGATTTCGAACAGGATTCCAGCGAAGGCAAGATCCGCTTCCACGAGTGGCTGGGCAACAGTTGGGGGGTGTTGTTCTCCCACCCGGCCGACTTCACCCCGGTGTGCACCACCGAACTGGGCCTTACCGCCAAGCTGAAGGACGATTTCGCCAAACGCGGGGTCAAGGCCATCGCCCTGTCGGTGGACCCGGTCGATTCGCACCACCGCTGGATCGATGACATCAACGAAACCCAGAACACCGTGGTCAACTTCCCGATCATTGCCGACGCCGACCGCAAGGTGTCCGACCTGTACGACCTGATCCACCCGAACGCCAGCGACACCCTGACCGTGCGCTCGCTGTTCGTCATCGACCCGAACAAGAAGGTGCGCCTGACCATCACCTACCCGGCCAGTACCGGGCGCAACTTCAACGAAATCCTGCGGGTGATCGACTCGCTGCAGCTGACCGACAACCACAAGGTCGCCACGCCAGGTAACTGGCAGGACGGTGACGAGGTGGTGATCGTGCCCTCGCTGAAGGACGAGGAAGAGATCAAGCAGCGCTTCCCCAAAGGTTACCGGGCGGTCAAACCCTATCTGCGGCTGACCCCGCAGCCCAATCGTTAAAGGATTCCTCGTTGCATTGCTCTTAGCCAAAGCAGGGATATTCGGGCCGTTTCGACGGCCCTTTTTTATGCCTGCTGAAACTGCGTTGGCTTCTTCGCGGGCATGCCCGCTCCCACAGGAACAGTGCAGGACTTGGCTTTGCCACAAAACCTGTGGGAGCGGGCGTGCCCGCGAATAGGCCCTTGAAGATAAAAACAAAAATGGAATAAACAAATGAAAAAATATGATTTCTAGATATATGCGGCGACTGTTAATGTCACCTCCAACAGAACACAAGGAAGCGCTGCAATGCTGGTCGTCTCAATCGGTGGTAGCCCCAGTACCCGTTCACGCTCCGGCGTGCTGCTGGAGCGTTCTCGCCAGTGGCTGCAGGACCGTGGCGTCGAGGTAGTGACATTCCTGGTACGTGACTTTCCCGCCGAAGACCTGCTGCACGCCCGATTCGACAGCCCGCAGGTGCAGCACTTCCAGCAGCTGGTGGCCCAGGCCGATGGCCTGATCGTCGCCACGCCGGTGTACAAGGCCTCGTTCGCCGGTGCCCTGAAAACCTTGCTCGACCTGCTGCCCGAACGCGCCCTGGCACACAAGATCGTGTTGCCGATCGCCACCGGCGGCAGCATCGCCCACATGCTGGCGGTGGATTACGCACTGAAACCCGTGCTGTCGGCACTCAAGGCGCAAGAGACCCTGCAAGGGATCTTCGCCGACGACAGCCAGGTCGCCTACGCAGAAGGCTCCAGGCCCGCGCAGCTGGTAGCGGCGCTGGAAGAACGCCTGCAGGACGCGCTGGAAACCTTCCACGTTGCACTGGCCCGTCGGCCGCGCCCCGTGGCCCCCGGCGTATTGAACGAACGCCTGATCAGTGCTCGCTGGAGCGTCTGACCGGCCCAACCCGCTTCACCACCTTACTCGCCCGACAACGAGGCAAGCAGGTGCAACCCGAACCCACTCGCACAGGAGAGCGCCATGCGCACAGTCTTCTTGCGTCGCGGTCTGGTCGCCCTGTTTGCGGCGGCTGTGTCCTTCGGCGCCATCACCCAAGCCCAGGCCGAGAGCCTGCGTATCGGTTACCAGAAATACGGCACCCTGGTGCTGCTCAAGGCCAAGGGCAAGCTGGAAAAGCGCCTGGCCGAGCAGGGCGTGCAGGTGCAATGGACCGAGTTCCCCGGCGGCCCGCAGCTGCTTGAGGGGCTGAACGTCGGCTCCATCGACTTTGGCGTCACCGGTGAAACCCCGCCGGTGTTCGCCCAGGCCGCCGGTGCCGACCTGCTGTACGTCGCCTACGAGCCGCCAGCGCCACACAGCGAGGCTATCCTGGTGCCGAAGGGCTCGCCGATCCAGTCGGTCAAAGACCTCAAGGGCAAGAAAGTCGCCCTCAACAAAGGCTCCAACGTTCACTACCTGCTGGTTCGCGCCCTGGAAGACGCAGGCCTGAAATACAGCGACATCCAGCCGGTGTACCTGCCTCCGGCCGACGCCCGCGCCGCCTTCGAACGCGGCAGCGTGGACGCCTGGGTGATCTGGGACCCGTACCAGGCTGCCGCCGAGAAACAGCTGCAGGCTCATACCCTGCGTGACGGCAAGGGCCTGGTCGACAACCATCAGTTCTACCTGGCCACCCGCAATTACGCGACCCAGCACCCGGCGGTGATCAACACACTGATCGAAGAAGTGCGTGCCGTGGGTGAATGGTCCCAGGCCAACCCGCAGGAAGTGACCGACCAGGTCGCGCCGCTGCTCGGCCTGCCTGCCGACATCACCCTGACCTCGGTCAAGCGCCAAGGCTACGGTGCCGCGCCGCTCACCCCGGAAGTGGTAGCCGCGCAACAGAAGATCGCCGACACGTTCCAGGCACTGAAGCTGATTCCCAAGCCGCTGAGCATCAAGGACGTGATCTGGACACCCCCGGCCAAGGTCGCCAGTGCGCCTTGATTGATTTGCCTGCGCCGGGGCGCCGCCCTGGCTGAGCCCCCTTGAGGAGACAACTCCAATGAGCCTTAACATCTTCTGGTTCCTTCCTACCCACGGTGACGGCAAGTACCTGGGCACCTCCGATGGCGCGCGCGCCGTCGACCATGGCTACCTGCAGCAGATCGCCCAGGCGGCCGACCGGCTCGGCTTTGGTGGCGTGTTGATCCCTACCGGGCGCTCCTGCGAGGACTCCTGGCTGGTCGCGGCATCGTTGATCCCGGTGACCCAGCGCCTGAAGTTCCTGGTCGCCCTGCGCCCCGGGATCATTTCGCCGACCGTGGCGGCACGCCAGGCAGCAACCCTTGATCGCCTGTCCAACGGCCGCGCGCTGTTCAACCTGGTGACCGGTGGCGACCCGGACGAGTTGGCCGGTGACGGCCTGCACCTGAACCATCAGGAACGTTATGAAGCCTCTGTGGAGTTCACCCGTATCTGGCGCAAGGTGCTGGAAGGCGAGGTGGTCGACTACGACGGCAAGCACATCCAGGTGAAGGGCGCCAAGCTGCTCTACCCGCCGATCCAGCAACCACGTCCGCCACTGTATTTCGGCGGTTCCTCGGAAGCTGCGCAGGACCTGGCCGCCGAGCAGGTCGAGCTGTACCTGACCTGGGGCGAGCCGCCGAGTGCGGTCGCTGAAAAAATTGCCCAGGTGCGTGAGAAAGCCGCCGCCCAGGGCCGCGAAGTGCGCTTCGGCATCCGCCTGCACGTGATCGTGCGGGAAACCAACGAAGAAGCCTGGGCCGCTGCCGACAAGCTGATCTCGCACCTGGACGACGACACCATCGCTCGCGCCCAGGCCTCGCTGGCGCGCTTCGACTCGGTCGGCCAGCAACGCATGGCCGCCCTGCACAACGGCAACCGTGACAAGCTGGAAGTCAGCCCCAACCTGTGGGCCGGTGTCGGCCTGGTGCGCGGTGGTGCCGGTACCGCGCTGGTGGGGGATGGCCCGACCGTCGCGGCGCGGGTCAAGGAATACGCCGAGCTGGGCATCGATACCTTCATCTTCTCCGGCTACCCGCACCTGGAAGAGTCGTACCGGGTGGCCGAGCTGCTGTTCCCGCACCTGGATGTGCAACGCCCGGAGCAAGCCAAGACCGGTGGTTATGTGAGCCCGTTTGGCGAAATGGTGGCCAACGACATCCTGCCCAAGTCCGTTGCGCAGAGCTGAGGGCCAGGCCATGAGTCGTGCAACTTCCAACAACCTTGGCCAGCGCCTGGCGCCTTGGGCGCTGCCGGTACTGCTGCTGGCTGCCTGGCAGCTGGCGGTCAGCGCCGGCTGGCTGTCGACGCGCATCCTGCCGGCGCCCAGCGCTGTGGTCAGCGCCGGCGTCGAGCTGGTGCGCAGCGGCGAGATCTGGACCCACCTGGCCATCAGTGGCTGGCGTGCCGGGCTGGGCTTCGTCATCGGTGGCAGCATCGGCCTGGTGCTGGGCTTCATCACCGGCCTTTCGAACTGGGGCGAACGCCTGCTCGACAGCTCGGTGCAGATGATCCGCAACGTGCCGCACCTGGCGCTGATCCCGCTGGTGATCTTGTGGTTCGGTATCGACGAGTCGGCAAAGATCTTCCTGGTCGCGCTGGGCACGCTGTTCCCGATCTACCTGAACACCTACCACGGCATCCGCAACGTCGACCCGGCGCTGGTGGAGATGGCGCGCAGCTATGGCTTGTCCGGCTTCAGCCTGTTCCGCCAGGTGATCCTGCCCGGGGCATTGCCTTCGATCCTGGTAGGCGTGCGCTTTGCCCTGGGCTTCATGTGGCTGACCCTGATCGTTGCCGAAACCATTTCGGCCAATGCCGGCATCGGTTATCTGGCGATGAACGCCCGTGAGTTCCTGCAGACCGACGTGGTGGTGCTGGCCATCGTCCTGTATGCGGTGCTCGGCAAGCTTGCCGACCTCGCCGCCCGCGGCCTGGAACGTGTGTGGCTGCGCTGGCACCCGGCCTATCAAGTGGCGAAGAAGGAGGGCGCATGACCGTACTCAAGGAACAGCCGCCACGCCTGCTGCGTGGCATCCCGCTGGCCTCCAGCGGCCTGCGCAAGACCTTTGGCCAGCGCGAAGTGCTGAAGGGTATCGAGCTGCATATTCCTGCCGGCCAGTTCGTCGCCATCGTCGGCCGTAGTGGCTGCGGCAAGAGCACCTTGCTGCGCCTGCTGGCCGGTCTCGACCAGCCAACTGCAGGCCAGTTGCTGGCCGGTGCCGCGCCGCTGGAGCAGGCCCGCGAAGAAACCCGCCTGATGTTCCAGGACGCGCGCCTGCTGCCATGGAAGAAGGTGATCGACAACGTTGGCCTGGGCCTCTCTGGCGACTGGCGCCCGCGTGCGCTGGAAGCGTTGGAGTCGGTTGGCCTGGCCGACCGCGCCAATGAATGGCCGGCGGCTCTGTCGGGTGGCCAGAAGCAGCGTGTGGCCCTGGCCCGGGCGCTGATTCACCAGCCGCGCCTGCTGCTGCTGGACGAACCGCTCGGTGCGCTGGATGCATTGACCCGTATCGAGATGCAGCAACTGATCGAACGCCTGTGGCGTCAGCACGGCTTCACCGTCTTGCTGGTTACCCACGATGTCAGCGAGGCAGTCGCCGTGGCTGACCGGGTGATCCTGATCGAGGACGGCGAGGTCGGGCTCGACCTCACTGTCGACCTGGCACGGCCTCGGGCGCGTGGTTCGCACCGCCTGGCTGCGCTGGAAAGCGAAGTGCTCAACCGTGTTCTGTCGGCCCCGGGCGCTGCGCCCGAGCCGGATCCTGTAGCCCCTTTGCCCACGCAACTGCGTTGGGCGCACTGACTCACTTACCAGACTGAAGCCATAGAGAAGGAATCAAATCATGACCATCAAAGCCATCAACGTTCGCAACCAGTTCAAAGGCACCGTGAAGGAAATCCTGGAAGGCCCGGTACTGTCGGAAATCGACGTGCAGACCGCCTCGGGCATCGTCACTTCGGTCATCACCACCCGCTCCGTGCGTGAGCTGGAGCTGCAGGTGGGCAGTGAAGTGATTGCCTTCGTGAAGTCGACTGAAGTGTCCATCGCCAAGCTGTGATGGGTGTGGGCCATGGGGCTGCTTTGCAGCCCTTCGCGGGCACGCCCGCTCCCACAGGTACTGCGCAGGTTTCAGGTTTTGCGCGGACCCTGTGGGAGCGGGCGTGCCCGCGAAGGGCCGCACAGCGGCCCCAATGATCTCAGCTGGAACGCTTGGCCAGAAAAGGCGGCAGATACAACCCCAGATACGCCTCGAACACTCGCTTGCCTTCCTCGGCCATGCGCGGGGTGATCGCCTCATGCAGCTGCACCGACCGCGCATACACCCGGTCGCTCAATTCCATGGCCAGGGCAAACACGTCCACATCCGCCGGCATCACCGGCAGATGAAAGTGCTGGTCGAACAACTTGTGCATCAAGTCGCCCAGTTCCATGTCGTGCTGCCGGTCGGCCTGCACCACTTCGCTCAGGCCATGCTGGGCCAGGATCAGTTGCCGCGCCGCCGCGTCCTCGTTGTAGATATCCAGCATGCGCTGCTCGATCAGCCGTGACAGTTCGTGCCAGGTGTTGAAGGCACTGCTGTCGATTGGCGCGCTCAGCGCTTCACGGAAGGCCCGGTGTACATCGGCCGTCAACGCCTCCAGCAGCGCCGGCACGCTGGCGAAGAAGTGGTACACCGACGACGGTGGAATCTGCGCACGCTCGGCCACGCTGTAGATCGACAGGCTCGCCACCCCCAGCTCGGCCAGCAACTCGCGTGCAGCCGCCAGGATCGCCTCGATCCTGGCCTGGCTGCTGGCGCGCGGCTTGCGCGGGGTGGCAGTGCGGGTCATCAGTTGCTGATCGCCAGGATGCTGGCCTGGTAGGCGCCGACGAACAGGTCGAAGTCGCCGACTTCCTGCTGTTCCAGGCGCGACTGCTCGGCCAGCGAGTCGCGGGCGAGGGTTTCGAAGGCCTGCTGGCGCTCGACCGGCAGTGGCTGTTCGCGGAAGGTTTCGGCGTGGATGCGGCTCTGGCGCAGGGAGAACTTGACGAAGCTCTCGTCATGCTCGGTCATGCGTGCCAGTACCTGGGCCGACGGGGTCAGCGAGGCGTCGTCGACCTTGGCCTGCTGGGCATCCAGGGCCTTGCCGTGTTCTGCGCCATCTTGCGCCTGGTCGAGCAGCTCGGCCAGTGGCCGAATACGCTCGATCAGCTCGCTGGCCCAGGCCTTCAGGCCGATTGGCTGGCCATTGCGGTGCAGTTCCAGGCCCGGGCGCCGGCCTTCCTTGACCACGGTCAGGAAGTTGTTGGTGCACTGGCCGCATTCGCCGTTGTCCAGTTGCGGGCTGTCTTCCAGCGCGCAGAACAGCAGGAACGCGTCGAGGAAGCGCGCCTCGGTCAGGTCGATGCCCACCGGCAGGAACGGGTTGATGTCCAGGCAACGCACTTCCACGTACTGCACGCCGCGCGAGGTCAGGGCCTGGATCGGCCGCTCGCCGGTGTAGGTGACGCGCTTGGGGCGAATGTTCGAGTAGTACTCGTTCTCGATCTGCAGGATGTTGGTGTTCAGCTGTACCCACTCGCCATCCACGTGCGTGCCGACTTCGACGTAAGGCGGGTAGGGCGTGCCCACCGCCTTGCGCAGGCTGTCGGTGTAGCTGGCCAGGTTGTTGTAGCACGGCGTGAGGCCGGCCTGGGCGTTGCTCTGGTAGCCCAGGTCGCTCATGCGCAGGCTGGTGGCGTAGGGCAGGTACAGGGTTTCGGCGTCCAGCTCTTCGAGCTGGTGCGGGCGGCCACGCAGGAAGCCTTTGTCCAGGGCCGGCGAGGCGCCGAACAGGTACATCAGCAGCCAGCTGTAGCGGCGGAAATTGCGGATCAGCGCGATATAGGCCGACGACTGGTAGTCGCGGTCGCTCTCACTGCCGCCTTCTGCGGCGCGCAGCAACGGCCACAGCGCTTCGGGCAGCGAGAAGTTGTAATGGATACCGGCGATGCACTGCATGGTGCGGCCGTAGCGCAGGGCCAGGCCCTTGCGGTAGACGTGCTTGAGCTTGCCGATGTTCGAGCTGCCGTACTCGGCGATCGGGATGTCCTCCTCGGCCGGCAGCGTGCAAGGCATCGACGGGCTCCACAGGTATTCGTCGCCCAGCTTGCTGTAGACGAAACGGTGGGTCTCTTCGAGGCTTTCCAGCACCTTGGCCGGGTCGGGAAGGGCCGGGGTGATGAACTCCAGCAGCGACTCGGAATAATCGGTGGTGATCTGCTCGTTGGTCAGCGCCGATCCCAGGGCTTGCGGATGCGGGGTCTGGGCCAGGCGACCTTCGTCGGTCACGCGCAGGCATTCGCGCTCAATACCGTGCAGGCACTGCTTGAGCAGGGGGAGATTGGCGCCGAGCAGGCTCAGGCGGCGGTTGAGGAGGTCGCTCAAGATGTATTCCTTCACGCGTCAGTCGCCCCAATATGGGGGTAGAAAAGACGGTCTACAAGGGTAGTGGGAAAAGGAACTGGCGTTGTCGCCTGGTTTACGCGGTTCCGGCATTGCGCAGCGCCGACTTCGGGGGCCGCTTCGCAGCCCATCGCCGGCAAGCCGGGCCCCCACAGGTAAACCACGATATTCAGGCTTGTGGATTACCTGTGGGGGCCCGGCTTGCCGGCGATGGGGCGCGAAGCGGCCCCCGGCTGTTGCCGAAAATACCGCAGATACTGCTTGGTGAGCTAGAGAACCGCGAAGGTTCCTTGCGCTTTCGCCACCAGCTTGTCGCCCTGAACTACGTCGGCGTCGACCACCAGGGTGCGCCGCCCGGCGTGCAGCACACGGGCGGTGCACAGCACCTCGCCGTCACTGACGGCGCGCATGTAGTTGATCTTGCACTCGATGGTGACGCTTTGCTGGTCGAAGCCATGGCTGGCCGAGCAGGCCAGGCCCATGGCGATGTCCACCAGGCTGAAGATCGCCCCGCCGTGCAGCTTCTGGCCACGGTTGCGCAAGTGTGGCTCGAGCGCCAGGGCTACCTCGGCAACACCTGTCTCCAGGCGTTGCAGGCGGCAGCCGAGGAGCTGGCTGAAGGCGCTTTCGACGTATTCGCGTGGAACGTCCATCACTTCTTCTTCAGCTGCTTGGCGTTGGCGAACAGGGCGGCCATGGCGTTGTTGGCCGGTGCCGCAGTGGCGGTTTCGCGCTGGCGCGGCGCCTGCTGCTGGCGGTTGCCGCCATTGCCACGGTTACCACCGCGGTTGCCGTCTACCTTCTCGCCCGGGGTGTCGCTCATGCGCATGGACAGGCCGACGCGTTTGCGCGGGATGTCCACTTCCATGACCTTGACCTTGACCACGTCGCCGGCCTTGACCGCTTCACGCGGGTCCTTGATGAATTTCTCCGACAGCGCCGAAATGTGCACCAGGCCGTCCTGGTGCACGCCGATGTCGACGAAGGCACCGAAGTTGGTGACGTTGGTCACCACGCCTTCGAGGATCATGCCCGGTTCCAGGTCCTTGAGGTCTTCGACGCCGTCCTGGAAGGTGGCGGTCTTGAACTCGGGGCGTGGGTCGCGGCCAGGCTTGTCCAGTTCCTGCAGGATGTCGGTGACGGTCGGCAGGCCGAAGGTTTCATCGGTGAATTTCTTCGGGTCCAGGCGCTTGAGGAAGCTGCTGTCACCGATCAGCGAGCGGATGTCGCGGTCGGTGTCGGCGGCAATGCGCTGTACCAGCGGGTAGGCCTCGGGGTGAACCGCGGAGGCGTCCAGCGGGTTGTCACCGTTCATCACGCGCAGGAAGCCGGCGGCCTGTTCGAAGGTTTTCTCACCCAGGCGGCTGACCTTTTTCAGCGCAGCACGAGTGGCGAACGGGCCGTTGGCATCGCGATGGGCGACGATGTTCTGCGCCAGGGTGGCATTGAGGCCGGAGATGCGCGTCAGCAGCGCCACCGAGGCGGTGTTGACGTCCACGCCCACGGCGTTCACGCAGTCCTCGACCACGGCGTCCAGGCCGCGCGCCAGTTTCAGCTGGGACACGTCGTGCTGGTACTGGCCGACACCGATGGATTTCGGGTCGATCTTCACCAGTTCGGCCAGCGGGTCCTGCAGGCGGCGGGCAATCGACACGGCGCCACGGATCGACACGTCCAGGTCCGGGAATTCGCGGGCGGCCAGTTCCGATGCGGAATACACCGAAGCGCCAGCCTCGGAGACCATGATCTTGGTGATCTTCAGTGCCGGGTACTTCTTGACCAGCTCCGCCACCAGCTTGTCGCTTTCGCGGCTGGCGGTGCCGTTGCCGATGGCGATCAGCTCCACCGAGTGCTTGGCGCACAGTGCAGCCATGATCGAAATGGTGCGGTCCCAGTCGTTCTTCGGCGCGTGCGGGTAGACCGTGGTGTGGTCCAGCAGCTTGCCGGTGGCATCGACCACGGCAATCTTGCAGCCGGTGCGCAGGCCCGGGTCGAAGCCCAGGGTGGCACGCGGGCCGGCCGGGGCGGCCAGCAGCAGGTCGTGCAGGTTGTGGGCGAACACATTGATCGCCTCGCCTTCGGCGTTGTCGCGCAGCTCGCCGAACAGGTCGGTTTCCAGGTGGGTGTACAGCTTGACCTTCCAGGTCCAGCGCACCACTTCGCCCAGCCACTTGTCGGCCGGGCGGTTGCGGTTCTCGATACCGACGTGGTTGCCGATCATCAGTTCGCACGGGTGCAGGGTGCCGGGCAGTTCTTCGCCGACTTTCAGCGAGGCGCTCAGCACGCCTTCGTTACGCCCGCGGAAAATTGCCAGGGCGCGGTGCGACGGGGCGTTGCGCAGCAGTTCGTCATGGGCAAAGTAGTCGCGGAACTTGGCGCCTTCTTCTTCCTTGCCAGGCACGACGCGGGCGCTGAGCACCGACTCCTGCTTGAGGAAGCTGCGCAGCTTGTCGAGCAGGGCGGCGTCTTCGGCGAAGCGCTCCATGAGGATGTACTTGGCGCCTTCCAGCGCGGCCTTGACGTCGGCCACGCCCTTGTCGGCGTTGACGAAGCGTGCGGCTTCGTTTTCCGGGGCGAGGTCTGGGTTGTTGAACAGGCCGTCGGCCAGCTCGCCGAGGCCGGCTTCCAGGGCGATCTGGCCCTTGGTGCGGCGCTTCTGCTTGTACGGCAGGTACAGGTCTTCGAGGCGGGTCTTGGTATCGGCCAGCTTGATCTCGCGGGCCAGTTCCGGGGTCAGCTTGCCCTGCTCCTCGATGCTGGCAAGGATGCTGGCGCGGCGCTCGTCGAGTTCGCGCAGGTAGCGCAGGCGCTCTTCCAGATGGCGCAGCTGGGTGTCGTCCAGGCTACCGGTCACTTCCTTGCGGTAGCGGGCGATGAAGGGCACGGTCGAGCCTTCGTCCAACAGGCCCACGGCCGCCTCGACCTGCTGGGGGCGTACGCCCAGTTCCTCGGCGATACGGCTGTTGATGCTGTCCATGTAAACCACCTGACATTTGTGAATACGGGGGTCGCCTGTGGGCCTTTCGCCCGGCGGCGCTGGATGAAAGCCGCGCATTATACCCATCGCAAACGGCTTGCGGTGATGGCGCCCGGCCAGCCGGAACTGGCGCCGGGGGAAAAATCTGCTAACAATGCTCACGCAACGTGCAGCAATGGCTACGCCATAATGCGCGGCGATATCAGAGGAGTTATTCATGACCGGCACGCCAAACACCGCTGAAGGTGACAAGATTCTCATCGTCGACGACGACCCGGGGCTGAGCAGCCTGCTGGAACGTTTCTTCACCAGCAAGGGCTACCGTGCCCGTGCGGTGCCCAACACCGAGCAGATGGACCGCCTGCTGCAGCGTGAGGTGTTCAACCTGGTGGTGCTCGACCTGATGCTGCCCGGCGAGGATGGCCTGTCGGCGTGCAAGCGCCTGCGTCAGCAGAACAACCAGATCCCGATCATCATGCTCACCGCCAAGGGCGACGAGCTCAGCCGTATCAAGGGCCTGGAGCTGGGCGCCGACGATTACCTGGGCAAGCCGTTCAACCCGGACGAGCTTATGGCCCGGGTCAAGGCCGTGCTGCGCCGCCAGGCGCCGAGCGTGCCGGGTGCGCCTGGTAGCGAAGACGAGTCGGTCACCTTCGGCGACTACGAGCTGTCGCTGGCCACCCGCGAACTCAAGCGTGGCGACGAAGTGCACATGCTCACCACCGGCGAGTTCGCCGTGCTCAAGGCGTTGGTGATGCACGCACGCGAGCCGCTGACCCGCGACAAGCTGATGAACCTGGCGCGTGGCCGCGAATGGGATGCGCTGGAACGCTCCATCGACGTGCAGATTTCGCGTCTGCGCCGCATGATCGAGCCGGACCCGTCCAAGCCGCGTTATATCCAGACCGTGTGGGGTGTGGGCTACGTGTTCGTGCCGGACGGAAACGCCGGTAAATGATGCCGCGCCGTCGATGAAAACACCGCTCTGGTTTCCGCAAAGTTTCTTCGCCCGCACCCTGTGGCTGGTGTTGATCGTCGTCCTGTTCTCCAA
Source organism: Pseudomonas sp. UBA6753 (assembly GCF_002453565.1). NCBI lineage: Bacteria > Pseudomonadati > Pseudomonadota > Gammaproteobacteria > Pseudomonadales > Pseudomonadaceae > Pseudomonas > Pseudomonas sp. UBA6753. Next base: position 99,681 of record NZ_DKHD01000059.1, read on the forward strand.
GGCCTTGACCCTGGTCTACCTGTTGATGAACGAGGACGTGCTGGTCGACCGTCAGTACAGCCACGGTGTTGCGCTGACCCTGCGCGCCTATTGGGCGGCCGACGAAGAAAACCGCGACAAGATCGCCGAAGCGGCAGGCCTTATCCGGGTCACCGGCTCGGGCGTGCCCGAGGGTGAGCAGCACTGGCCCTACAGCGAAATCTACCAACGGCAGATGCAGGCCGAGTTGGGCGAAGACACCGAGGTACGGCTGCGCATCCATGCGCCGCCGGCGTTGTGGGTCAATGCGCCGAGCCTGGGCCCGGGCTGGTTGAAGGTACCGCTGTACCCGCACCCGCTGCGTGGGCAGAAGATCTGGAACGTGCTGGGTTGGTTCCTGGCCATCGGCCTGTTGTCCACAGCTTCGGCCTGGATCTTCGTGCGCCAGCTGAACCAGCCGCTCAAGCGCCTAGTGTTCGCCGCCCGGCAGTTGGGCCAGGGGCGCAGCGTGCGCCTGCCGATCAGTGACACGCCCAGCGAGATGACCGAGGTGTACAAGGCCTTCAACCAGATGGCCGAGGATGTGGAGCAGGCCGGGCGCGAGCGCGAGCTGATGCTGGCCGGGGTTTCCCACGATCTGCGCACACCGCTGACGCGCCTGCGCCTGTCGTTGTCGTTGCTGGACAGCGACAGCGAACTGAGTGACGACATGGTCCGCGATATCGAGGACATGGACGCGATCCTCGACCAGTTCCTGGCCTTTATCCGCGATGGCCGTGACGAGCCGGTTGAGGAGGTCGACCTGGCCGACCTGGTGCGTGAAGTGGTGGCGCCGTACAACCAGCCGGAAGAACGGGTGCGGCTGTGCCTGGAGCCGATCCCACCGTTCCCGCTGCGCCGGGTTTCGCTCAAGCGCATGCTGGGCAACCTGATCGGCAATGCCCTGCACCACGCCGGCAAGGGGGTCGAGGTGGCCGCCTATGTGTCGGGCGACGAGAGTGCACCGTATGTGGTGCTGAGCGTGCTGGACCGCGGGACGGGGATCGACGAGTCGGAGCTGGAGACCATCTTCAACCCGTTCATTCGTGGTGACCGGGCCCGGGGTGGCAAGGGCACCGGGCTGGGGTTGGCGATCGTCAAACGGATTGCGGCGCAGCATGGTGGGAATGTGGAACTGCGCAACCGCTCTGGTGGCGGGATCGAGGCGCGGGTACGGTTGCCCTTGGGGCTGTTGCTGCCGCGTAATGCCGTATGAATCTGGTTGGCTGCAACGGCCCTATCGCCGGCAAGCCAGCTCCCACAGGTAATCCACAAGCCTGAAGGTCGTGGTAATCCTGTGGGAGCTGGCTTGCCGGCGATAGGGCCGGTACAGGCTTGAATCAGCCCTTACCCTTGGTCCGAGTCTGATTAGGCCCACCATTCTTCTCCAGATGCTCGATGATCATGGCGGCCACGTTCTTGCCGGTGGTCACTTCAATCCCCTCCAGCCCCGGCGACGAGTTCACCTCCATCACCAGCGGCCCGTGGTTGGAGCGCAGGATATCCACACCCGCCACACTCAAGCCCATCACCTTGGCCGCGCGAATGGCGGTCATGCGTTCTTCCGGGGTGATCTTGATCAGGCTGGCCACCCCACCGCGGTGCAGGTTGGAGCGAAATTCCCCCGGCTTGGCCTGGCGCTTCATCGACGCGATGACCTTGTCGCCGACCACGAAGCAGCGGATATCCGCGCCACCCGCTTCCTTGATGTATTCCTGCACCATGATGTTCTGCTTCAACCCCATGAACGCTTCGATCACCGATTCGGCGGCCTTGGTGGTTTCGCACAGCACCACGCCGATGCCCTGTGTACCTTCCAGCACCTTGATCACCAGCGGGGCGCCGTTGACCATCTGGATCAGGTCGGGGATGTCGTCCGGCGAGTGGGCGAAGCCGGTAATCGGCAGGCCGATGCCACGCCGCGACAGCAGTTGCAGCGAGCGCAGCTTGTCGCGGGAGCGGGCTATCGCTACCGACTCGTTGAGTGGATACACGCCCATCATCTCGAACTGGCGCAGCACCGCGCAGCCATAGAAGGTCACCGAGGCACCGATGCGCGGGATCACTGCGTCGAAGCCTTCCAGCGGCTTGCCGCGGTAGTGGATCTGCGGCTTGTGGCTGGCAATGTTCATGTAGGCCCGCAGGGTATCGATCACCACCATTTCGTGGCCCCGCTGGGTACCGGCTTCGACCAGGCGGCGGGTGGAATACAGACGCGGATTGCGCGACAGCACAGCGATCTTCATGCAGCACCTGTGGCAGGAGAAAGGGTGGCCGGGAAGGCCGGTTTGTCTTGTACGTATTTGAGGCCAGGGTTGACCACCAGCTGGCCATGGATCAGGGCCTTGGAACCCAGCAACAGGCGATAACGCATGTTCTTGCGGCAGGCCAGGGTGAACTCCACCTCCCACACACCATCGCCCAGGGCCAGTGACGTGCGGATGACATAGCGGGTCTGGGCCTGGCCGTTGGAGCTCTTGATGGTTTTCATGGTCACCAGTGGTGCCTCGCAGCGGCGGTGGCGCAACTGCACCACCGAGCCCAGGTGTGCGGTGAAGCGGACCCAGGGCTGGCCGTCGCGCTCGAACGGTTCCACCTCGGTGGCGTGCAGGCTGGAGGTGCTGGCACCAGTGTCGATCTTGGCGCGCAGCCCGGCCACGCCAAGGTCGGGCAGGGCGACCCACTCGCGCAGGCCGATCACAGTCAAATGGTCAAATGTCTTCACGAAACGCACCCTGCGGATGAGGTGGTGAACTGTAAGCACGGCGGGGATTTTTTGCATCCGATCGTTACGGTAGTACAGTTCGATGAAACACAGCGTTCGAGGTAACGGGATGGCACAAAAAGCCGAAGACGACGACAAGGTCCGCCTGGACAAATGGCTGTGGGCGGCACGCTTCTACAAGACCCGTGCGCTGGCCAAGGCGGCGATCGAGAGCGGCAAGGTGCATTGCCGGGGTGAGCGCTGCAAGCCGGGCAAGGAGCCGCGGGTGGGTGACGAGTTCGTGCTGCGCACCGGGTTCGACGAGCGCACCGTGGTGGTGAAGGCTCTGTCGGTAGTGCGGCGTGGGGCGCCAGAGGCGCAGACGTTGTACGAAGAGACCGAGGACAGCGTGCGCCGGCGTGAGCAGGCGGCGGAACTGCGCAAGGCCGGGGCGATGGGCGTGACCACCGATGGGCGGCCGACCAAGAAGCAGCGGCGGCAGATTCACCAGTTGCATGGGAGCTTTGAATAGCCGGGGCCGCTTTGCGGCCCATCGCCGGCAAGCCAGCTCCCACAGGTACTGCGCAAGCCCTGAAACTTGTGCAATCCCTGTAGGAGCGGCCTTGTGTCGCGATGGGCTACGCAGTAGCCCCAAGGATCTAGCGGGTCACCGCCAAGCGCCCGACCAACGGTAACTTGGCCGCGATCGCGAACAACGGCGCCGTCCAGCGCATCAGCACTGCACTCCCCTTGGCCGCCAGCGGCGTGTAGCAGCTCCAGCCCAACGCCAGCACTGCCATCAGCAGCCCGCCGATGTAGTCATCCTGCCCCCAGTGGGCACCGGCCACCAGGCGCGGCAACATGAACAACACCGCCAGCCCCCAGACCACCAGATACTGCACCAGGCGGCGGCTGAACACGCTCATGAACAGCGCCCAGACCAGCAGCACCGAGGCATGATCCCCCGGGAAACTCTTGCTGGAACGGTCCTTGAGCTCCCAGGCCGCCTCCAGGTTCGGATAGTAGTCGCTGAGGTGCACCACCTCGTCGAACATCATCGAAGGGCTCTTGTGCTGCCAGCCGGCTGCATCCACCCACTTGGAAAACAGCGCGCGAACCACCACTAAGAGGATTAGCGTGACCAGGAAGCCGAAAAAGGCCTGGCGCACCTGGGTTGCCTTGAACACCCAGTCGCCACGGATAAGCACTGCCAGAAGGATCAGGCCGACGACGATGTCGAATGGGCGCAGGCTACCGACGGTCCAGATGTAGCGCCAGGTGGTGTTGTCGGCCAGCGGCGCATTCAGGCTGTGGAACAGCCACTCGTCGAAAGTCAGGCACAAGATCTGGCCAATGGGCCATAACCAGAAACACAGTAGAGCGATAGGAAGCAGCGTACAGGCTGCCAATGGCCCCCAGGACCACCTTGCTTGGAACAGTGGTCGATTATCCATAAAATACCTCTATTGCAAACAGGAATCGGAGCGCCTTGTGAGCGCTCTGTCACGGGGTTCTCGGATGTTTTTCGACAACCCTTGTAACCATTTTGTCATCATTTTCAGATAGCCAAAACCTATGAGCGACTTGCCTGATACCGATTTCACCCAACGTTTCATCTTCGACGAGCGCGATGTGCGCGGCGAGTGGGTGTCTCTCGATGACAGCTACGCCGCGGTGCTGGCGCGTCATGACTACCCGCAGCCGGTGCAGACACTGCTGGGCGAGCTGATGGCCGCCACCGCCTTGCTGGTGGGGGCGCTGAAGTTCGACGGCCTGCTGATTCTGCAGGCGCGTTCCGCAGGGCCGATCCCGCTGTTGATGGTGGAATGTTCCGGTGACCGGGACATCCGTGGCATGGCCCGCTACGAAGCGGACCAGATCCCGGCGGATGCGACCCTGTCGCAGCTGATGCCCGACGGCCACCTGACCCTGACCATCGATCCGGTCAAGGGCCAGCGCTACCAGGGCACCGTCGACCTCGACGGCGCCGACCTGTCGGAATGCTTCACCAACTACTTTGTGCAGTCACAGCAACTCAACACCCGCTTCTGGCTCAACGCCGTGGGTGGCAAGGCCCGTGGCTTGCTGCTGCAACAGTTGCCGCGCGATCGCCAGCCGGACGACGAAGAGCGCGAGGACAGCTGGCAGCATGTGGTAGCCCTGGCCAAGACGCTCAAGCCCGAAGAGTGGTCGGAAGACAACGAAACTCTGTTGCACCGCCTCTACCATGAAGACGCAGTACGCCTGTTCGATATTCAGCCGCTGCGTTTCAAATGCAGCTGCTCTCGCGAACGTTCCGGCAATGCGCTGGTCAGTTTGGGCGAGCACGATGCCAAGGCGCTGGTGGAGGAATGCGGCGGGCAGGTGGAGATCGATTGCCAGTTCTGCAACGAGCGCTATTTCTTCGACGCCAGCGATGTGGCGCAACTGTTTGCCGGTGGCGGCACTGACGTAGCCTCAGAAACTCGTCACTGAAACGTTTAACTACAGGACAATCTCCTGTCGAATTGCGCAAAAGCGCAGTTCTGACAGGAGGGGCCTACTTTTTTTGGGCGTTTCTGGCATAATCCGGCCACTTTTTTCGCTGTAGTAGTTTTTTCAAGACAACTACAAAACGTTTGGAGCACTCGGCCTCGGGCCGGATGGGGTATCTCATGACGCAAGCCAACAACACCGTGTACACCGACCTGAGCGTCGATGAGCTGGTAAAAGAAGCGCTGCAACGCGGTGAAGGCGTACTAGCCGATACTGGCGCACTGGTCGTGGAGACCGGTCACCGTACTGGCCGTTCGCCGGCTGACCGTTTCATCGTCGAAGAGCCTTCCACCCAGGACGCCATTTCCTGGGGCCCGATCAACCGCAAGTTCCCGGCCGACAAGTTCGATGCCCTGTGGGACCGCGTCGAGGCGTTCAACAACGCCCAGGATCACTTCGTTTCCTACGTTCACGTAGGGGCTGCCGCCGAGCACTACCTGCCGGTGAAGATGACCACCCAGACTGCCTGGCAGAACCTGTTCGGCCGTTGCCTGTTCATCAACCCGGAGCAGTACAACCCGGCTGGCCGTGGCGAGTGGCAGGTCCTCAACGTCGCCAACTTCGTGTGCGAGCCTGAGCGTGACGGCACCAACTCCGATGGTTGCGTGATCATCAACTTCGCCCAGAAGAAGGTGCTGATCGCTGGCATGCGCTACGCCGGCGAAATGAAGAAAGCCATGTTCTCGGTGCAGAACTTCCTGCTGCCGGCTGCTGACGTGCTGCCGATGCACTGCGCGGCAAACATCGGCGAAAAAGGCGATGTGACCCTGTTCTTCGGCCTGTCCGGCACCGGCAAGACCACCCTGTCGGCCGACGAAAGCCGTTACCTGATCGGTGACGACGAGCACGGCTGGGGCGAGGGCGTGGTCTTCAACATCGAAGGCGGCTGCTACGCCAAGTGCATCGACTTGTCCGAGAAGAACGAGCCGGTCATCTGGAAAGCCATCAAGCATGGCGCCGTGCTGGAAAACGTCGTACTCGACGCCAACAAGCACGCCGACTACACCGATGTCAGCCTGACCCAGAACAGCCGTGCGGCCTACCCGCTGGAGCACGTTGCCAAGCGTTCCGAAGCGAACCTGGGCGGCGAGCCGAACGCAGTCATCTTCCTGACCTGCGACCTGACTGGTGTTCTGCCTCCGGTTTCGATCCTGAACAACGAGCAGGCGGCCTACCACTTCCTGTCCGGCTACACCGCGCTGGTCGGTTCCACCGAAATGGGTTCGGGCAGCGGCATCAAGTCGACCTTCTCCACCTGCTTCGGTGCACCGTTCTTCCCGCGCCCGGCTGGCGAGTACGCCGAGCTGCTGATCAAGCGTATCAAGGGCTTCGACTCGAAGGTCTACCTGGTCAACACCGGCTGGACCGGCGGTGGCTACGGCGTTGGCAAGCGCTTCAGCATCCCGACCACCCGTGCCGTGATCGCTGCGATCCAGAGCGGCGCGCTGATCGGTGCCGAAACCGAGCACCTGGACATCATCAACCTGGACGTGCCGAAGGCCGTTCCGGGCGTTGATACCGAGCTGCTCAACCCGCGCACCAATTGGGCTGACAAGGCTGCCTACGACGAGGCCGCCAAAGGCCTGGCCAAGCTGTTCATCGAAAACTTCAAGAAGTTCGAAGTTTCCGACGCCATCAAGGCCGCTGGCCCACAGCTGTAAGCTGAGCTTGCCGGTAACGAAAAGGCCGCCCCAACGGGCGGCCTTTTCGTTTTCTACTGCCTGTACCGGCCTCTTCGCGGCTAAAGCCGCTCCCACAGGTACTGCACTGCATTCAACGTTGGTGGTGTACCTGTGGGAGCGGCTTTAGCCGCGAAGAGGCCGGCACAAGCAGCGGAAATCCGGTTTTTCTGTTTCACTGTCAGCATCCATTGCGAAGACAAGAGCCAGCCAGATGACCGAATCCCCTCAGCGCACTGCCTTCTCCCACTTCCACCCCATCCTCACCCGCCCCCAGGACAATGACCTGAACGGCCACATCGCCGGTGCCACCGTGCACGGCTTCTTCGAAACCGCCATCCAGGCGTTCCTCGTCGAACAGGCCGAACTGGACCTGCGTGACGGCGAGCTGGCGGCCTTCGTGGTCAGTTCGGCGGCGGATTTCTACGCGCTGCCAGGCTTCCCGGACGTGCTGGAAGTGGGGCTGGGGGTGGCACGCCTGGCGGGCAGTACGGTGGAGTACCGCCTGGCCCTATTCCGCCCAGGCGAGCCGGAGGCGTGTGCGGCAGGCACGGTGGTGCAGGTGTTCATCGAACGCGCCAATGGCCGGCCAGTGGCATTGCCAGAAGCGCTGCAGGTGATCCTGTCTGGTGTATTGCTGGAACAGCAGGCATAAAAAAGCCCCGCTGGCAGGGGCGGGGCTTTTGTTGCCGGGGCAAGACCCTCAGGCGTTAGTCGCGCCAGTGGCGCTTGTGCTTGCGATGGCCGTAGTGGTGGCCACGGTCCCAGTGGCGGCGGTCGTCGTCATAGCCACGACGGTAGCGGCGGCCTTCGTGGTAATCGTCTCTGTCGGCCTCTTTACCCAGGTAGTTACCCAGTGCGCCACCGGCACCACCGCCGGCTGCTGCGCCAATGTAGCTACCGGTAGTGCCGCCCACGGAGCGGCCGACCACGTTACCGCCTGCTGCGCCCAGCGCGCCGCCGATAGCGGCTTCCCCGCGCTGACGCTTGTCGGCACCCAAGGCACCGCCAGCCGCGCCGCCCAGGCCGGCACCAATGGCGCCGCCGGTGCTACCACCGATGGAGTTGCCCACCACGGAGCCCAGTACCCCACCCAATGCGCCGCCAATGCCGGCCTCGGTGGTGCCGCCTGCCATGGCAACGCCGCTGAGCAAGCTGAAAGACAACAACAGTATCGAGGATTACTTCTTCATCAAGAGAGCCTCATAAGGATGACGAGGCGATTTTTGAGCCTTGCAGGCACGCCTGGCAACGGAAATCCGACGAGTAACACGAGTTGTACACAATTCTCTAACTTACTGTATTTACTGTGAAACTTTATCGTTTTTTCGCTGTCTGATACCTTTATGACGAAGCCCTGAACCTTGATGGAACAGGGCTTTTTTCGTTTTTGGCGGCATGGCTTCCGGCCTCTTCGCGGGCACGCCCGCTCCCACAGGTACAGCACAGGAATCGAAACATGTGGAACTCCTGTGGGAGCGGGCATGCCCGCGAAGAGGCCAACACCATTCCTACAGGATGCGCCCGTCGTCCCGCGCCCGCTCCAGCTTGATGGCGATGAACTTCGACGTTGGCGTATGGCTGCCATCGCCAATGCTTTCCAGCGGCACCAGCGGGTTCACCTCCGGGTAGTACGCCGCCGCCTGCCCGGCCGGGATGTCGAAGGCCAGTAGAGTGAAGCCGTGCACACGGCGCACATGCTCATCCCCCCACAACGACACGATGTCGACCTGCTGCCCCGGCTGGAAGCCCAGGCGGATGATGTCGGCTTCGTTGGCGAACAGCACCTCGCGCTGGCCACGCACGCCACGGTAGCGGTCGTCCAGGCCGTAGATGGTGGTGTTGTACTGATCGTGCGAGCGCATCGACTGCATGATCAGGTCAGGCACCTGGCCGCTGGCGCGTACACGCTCGTCGAGCAGCGTGTCGGGCAGCAGGTTGGCCTTGAAGTTGGCGCGGCCGGTGCTGGTATTCCATTCGCGGCTGGCAGCGCTGTTGCCCAGGTAGAAACCGCCCGGCTCGCGCAGGCGCTGGTTGAAGCCGCTGAAGCCGGCGATGGTGTCGCCGATCAGCTCGCGGATACGGTCGTAGTCAGCCACCAGCCAGTGCCAGTCCACGGGCTTCTTGCCCAAGGTGGCGGCGGCGATACCGGCGATGACCGCCGGCTCCGAGCGCATCTGCGTCGAAAGCGGCTTGAGCTGGCCATTGGAGGCGTGGACCATGCTGAACGAGTCCTCTACCGTTACCGCCTGTGGCCCTTCTGCCTGCAGGTCGATGTCGGTGCGCCCCAGGCACGGCAGGATCAGTGCCTGCTTGCCGTGCACCAGGTGGCTGCGGTTGAGCTTGGTGCTGATGTGCACGGTCAGCTCGCAGTTGCGAAGTGCCTGGGCGGTGCGCTCGGTGTCCGGCGTGGCCTGGGCGAAGTTACCGCCCAGGCCGATGAACACCTTGGCGCGGCCGTCGAGCATGGCGTGGATCGCCTCGACGGTGTTGTGGCCATTGTGCCGGGGCACGGGGAAGCCGAAGCGCTGCTCGATGGCGTCCAGCAGGGCCACCGGCGGGCGCTCGTTGATGCCCATGGTGCGGTCACCCTGCACGTTGCTGTGACCACGCACCGGGCACAAGCCTGCGCCTGGCACGCCGATATTGCCGCGCAGCATCTGCAGGTTGACGATTTCCTGGATGGTCGGCACCGAGTGACGGTGCTGGGTAATGCCCATCGCCCAGCACATGATCACCCGCTTGCCACGGCAGTACATGCGCGCGGCCAGTTCGATGTCGGCCAGCGCCAGGCCGGACTGGGCCTGGATGTGCTCCCACGGGGTGGCATCCACTACCGCCAGGTAGTCGTCGACGCCATGGCCATGTTCGGCGATGAAGGCGTGGTCGAAGACTGCCGGTTCGCCGTTGGCCTGGGCTTCGCGTTCCCATTGCAGGACGAACTTGGCCATGCCGCGCAGCAGCGCCATGTCGCCGCCCAGGGCCGGGCGGAAGAATGCGGTGTTGGTCGGCCGGTCGCTGTTGGTCAGCATTTCCAGCGGGTTCTGCGGGTGCTGGAAGCGCTCCAGGCCACGCTCCTTGAGCGGGTTGATGCACACCACCTGGGCGCCGCGCTTTACCGCATCGCGCAGCGGGTCGAGCATGCGCGGGTGGTTGGTACCGGGGTTCTGGCCCCAGACGAAAATCGCGTCGGCGTGCTCGAAGTCGTCGAAGGTGACGGTGCCCTTGCCGACCCCGACGCTTTGCCCCAGGGCCACGCCGCTGGCCTCGTGGCACATGTTCGAGCAGTCGGGGAAGTTGTTGGTGCCGTAGGCCCGCACGAACAGCTGGTACAGGTACGCTGCTTCGTTGCTGGCGCGCCCCGAAGTGTAGAACTCGGCCTGGTCAGGGCTGGCCAGCTTGTTCAGCTCGCGGGCGATCAGGGTGAAGGCGGCGTCCCAGCTGATCGGTTGGTAGCGGTCGCTGGACGCGTCATAGACCATCGGCTCGGTCAGGCGCCCCTGGTACTCCAGCCAGTAGTCGCTCTGCTGCAGTAGCGAAGTGACGCTGTAGCGGGCGAAAAAGGCGGCATCGACGCGGCGCTTGGTCGCCTCCCAGTTCACTGCCTTGGCACCGTTCTCGCAGAACTTGACCATGCCGCTTTCCGGCGAGTCGCCCCAGGCGCAGCCGGGGCAATCGAAGCCGCCGTTCTGGTTGGTCTTGAGCAGCGCGCGAATGTTCTTCAGCGCGTTATCGCTGCCAACCCAGGCCTTGGCCACGCTGCGCAGCGCGCCCCAGCCACCGGCGGGGCCGTGGTAGGGCTTGTAGCGAGGGGAGGAGGCTGGGGCGTTTTCCGGGAGGTGTTGGTACGAGGTCACGACTGTTACGACTCCGCCGCTGGGCTGTAGACCCGCGGTGCGCTGTGCTTGGGCAGATGGATAAGGTTGAGGTTGTGCTTGCGCGCCCATTGCAGGGCAAGGCCGGTGGGCGCCGACAGGCTGACCAGGGTCTGGATACCGGCCCGCAGCACCTTCTGGATCAGCTCCAGGCTGCAGCGGCTGGTGACGATGGCCAGGCCACCCTGGCTGTCGATGCCTTGGCGCAGCAAGGCGCCGATCAGCTTGTCGAGGGCGTTGTGCCGGCCGATGTCTTCGCGGCCGAGCAGCAGTTCGCCGTGGCGGTCCATGAACAGTGCCGCGTGCACCGCGCCGCAGTGCTGGCCGAGGGGCTGGAAGGCATCGATACGCTCACGCAGGCCGACCAGCCATTGCGCCGGTGGCAAGGGTGCGCCAGGCAACTTGGCCAGCTCTGGCAGTGCCTGCTCCAGCGCTTCGACCCCGCACAGGCCGCAACCACTGGTGCCGGCCAGCTGGCGGCGCTGGTTTTTCAGGTTCCAGAACGCACGGCTGGAAATCTCCAGGTCGGCATACATTGCCGAGCCGCTGCCGGAGAGTTTCAGGTCGTAGATTTCCGTGGTGCCTTCCACTATGCCGCTGCCGACACTGAAGCCGACGGCGAAGTCTTCCAGGTCGGTTGGGCTGACCAGCATCACCGCCTGGTTCAGGCCGTTGTAGACAATGGCCAGGGCCACTTCTTCGGCCAGGGGCGTGCTGTCGCGTCTGGCGTCATTGAGCTGGACGTAATCGTAGGTGTTGCTGGCGGCGGGCATGGTCAAGGGCGATGAGGCCGCGCAGACCGGAGGTTTGCTGTTCATCGGTGCTGACTTTTCATCGGGGCTATCGGCAGCTTTCAGATAGCACAAGCCTAGGCGTGCGGGCCGGCGGCGTCTAATCGCTAGGGTCTATGCCTTGATAGACCGCGTCGATTGGTCGCATGGGGGCGGTAGGGGAAAAGCTGGCCTAGACTGCTGTGTCCGAGGTTTCGTCAACAAGGAGAGCGCTATGAGCTTGTTCAGTTTCGTCAAGGAAGCGGGCGAGAAGTTGATCGACCTGCTGACCCCCGGCAATGCCAATGCCGAAGAGCAGCTGAAGAAACACGTGGAAAGTGTCGGCCTGGGCAACCCGAATATCACGGCCACTGTAGAGGGAGACACGATCATCCTCAAGGGTGAGGTGGCCAGCCAGGAGGAGAAGGAGAAGATCATCCTGGCGGCGGGCAACGTCGCTGGCGTGGCCAGTGTCGATGACCAGATCACCGTGACCGGACCGGTGGCCCAGGCCGCGCGGTTCGTGACGGTGGAGAAGGGTGATACGTTGAGCGCCATTTCGAAGAAGGTGTATGGCGACCCCAACAAGTATCAGAAGATCTTCGAGGCCAACAAACCGATGCTCAAGCACCCGGACAAGATCTATCCGGGGCAGGTGTTGCGTATTCCTGACTGATATCTACAGCTTGTACCGGCCTCTTCGCGGGCTCGCCCGCTCCCACAGGTACAGCGCCAGCCGTGAATGGGGCGCTGTACCTGTGGGAGCGGGCATGCCCGCGAATGGGGCCTCACAGGCCGACCAATAGCTCCCGGTAATCCTCGACCGCCTCAAACTCTTCGGTATCCCGCGGCCCTGCCTGGCTATCCGGTTGGCGCACCGCCAGCAGATGCCCCACGCCAAACCGTCGCGCACTGCGCAGAATCGCCAAGGTGTCATCGATGAAAAGGCTGCGCTCCGGTTCAAAGCCGATGTCCGCCTGCAATGCGTCCCAGAACTGCGGGCTTTCCTTCGGGTAGCCGTAGTCATGCGAGCTGATCAGCCGTTCGAAATAAGGCGCCAGCTCCACCCGCTCCAGCTTCAGCGACAGCGAATCCCGGTGCGCATTGGTGATCATCACCACGCGCTTGCCTGCGTCGCGGATCGCGGCAAGGAAAGTATCGGCATCCGGGCGCAGGGCAATCAGGTCGGCGATTTCCTGTTTCAGCTCGCGGATCGGCAGCCGCAGTTCGCGGCTCCAGAAGTCCAGGCAATACCAGTTCAGCGTGCCGGCATTGCGTTCGAACAGCGGCTGCAGCTCCATTTCCGCCATGGCCCGGCTCACCCCGTGCAGCTCGGCATAGCGCTGGGGCAGGTGGTCCAGCCAGAAGCGGTTGTCGTAATGCAGGTCGAGCAGGGTGCCATCCATGTCCAGCAGGACGGTATCGATGGCAGACCAGGGAAGAACAGGCATGGGAAACTCTCGATCAGTCGGCAAGCCACGGTATAGTAACCCGTTCACGCCAAGGAGCCGCCCCATGCGCCAGAAACCCACCGTCCTCAGCCGCGAAATCGTCGCCAGCAGCCGCCTGTTTCGCGTCGAAGCCGTGCAATTGCGCTTCAGCAATGGCAACGAGCGTACCTACGAGCGCCTGGTGGGCCGGGGTAATGGCTACGGCGCGGTGATGATCGTGGCCATGCTCGATGCCGAGCACGCGGTGCTGGTGGAGGAATACTGCGGCGGCACCGACGAATACGAGCTGTCGTTGCCCAAGGGCCTGATCGAGCCGGGCGAGGACGTGCTGGCGGCAGCCGACCGGGAGCTCAAGGAAGAGGCCGGTTTTGGCGCGCGCCAGCTGGAGCACCTGACCGAGCTGTCGCTGTCGCCGGGCTACATGAGCCAGAAGATCCAGGTGGTGCTGGCCAGCGACCTCTACGAGGAGCGCCTGGAGGGCGACGAGCCGGAGCCGATGCGGGTCGACAAAGTCAACCTGCGCGAACTCTCGGCCCTGGCCATGCACCCACAGTTCACCGAGGGGCGTGCCCTGGCGGCGCTGTATCTGGCGCGTGACCTGCTGATTCAGCGGGGGCTGCTGGAAGCATGAACGACCTGCAATTGATGCACGAAGTGGTCAAGCTGGCCCTGTTGGCGGGCGAGGCGATCTTGCCGTTCTGGCGCGCCGATGTGGCCGTGACCAACAAGGCCGACGATTCGCCGGTCACCGCCGCCGACCTGGCGGCGCACCGGGTGATTGCCGATGGCCTGCTGGCGCTGTCGCCGCAGATCCCGGTGCTGTCCGAAGAGGACTGCAACATTCCGCTGGCCGAGCGTCAGGGTTGGAGCCGCTGGTGGCTGGTCGACCCGCTGGACGGCACCAAAGAATTCATTGCCGGCAGCGAGGAGTTCACGGTCAACATCGCGCTGGTCGAAAACGGCGAGGTGGTGTTTGGCGTGGTTTCCATGCCGACCAACGGGCGCTGCTACTTCGGTGGTCGCGGGTTGGGCGCCTGGCGTGCGGAGGCGGGTGAGGCCGTGCAGGCGATCCAGGTACGCAATGCGCCGCCGGCGGGTGGGCGTTTCACCGTGGTTGCCAGCCGTCGCCATTCCAGCCCGGAACAGGAAGCCTTGTTGGCCGGGTTGGGGGCTGCGGTGGGTGAGCTGGAGCTGGCCAATATCGGCAGTTCGCTGAAGTTCTGCCTGTTGGCCGAGGGCAGCGCCGATTGCTATCCGCGCCTGGCTCCGACCTCGCAGTGGGATACCGCGGCGGCGCAGGGCGTGGTGGAAGGGGCTGGTGGGGAGGTAATCGGGCTGGATGGCTTGCCGTTCCGGTACCCGGCGCGGGAGTCGTTGCTCAACCCGCATTTCCTGGCATTGCCGGCAAATGCTGCGTGGCGCCAAGCCTTCCTGAGCCTGATCTGACGGGTATCATCACACTCTGTTGGAGCTCAGGATTTCAGCTTCGCCGCCTATATCGCCGGGGCCGCTTTGCGGCCCATCGCCGGCAAGCCAGCTCCCACAAGTACTGCGCAGACCTTCAGCATGGCGCTGCACCTGTGGGAGCTGGCTTGCCGGCGATGGGCTGCGCAGCAGACCCAACAGCACTAACTGACTGGCATCAGTACTTGCCCGCGGTCAGCGGTGCAGCACGTACTGGCCGCTGAAGGTAACAGCAGGCTCGTTACTACCGGCATTGCTCACCGTGGTCTCCAGCGTCAACCGTGCCCGCCCGCGGCGCTGGTACATGGTCAAGAACCGCTCCCAGGTCTTTTCATCCGGCGCCGCACACCGCGCCACCGCCGCCCCGGTAACCGGCAGCGGATAACTGATCTGCCCTTCCTGGATGACGATATGCCCGTCATCGATCCCCAGCTCGCGCAGGCGCAGGTGCAGCCAGCCCCAACCCACCAGCACCGCGGCGCAGTAGAGGCTGCCGCCGAACATGGTGCTCTTGTGGTTGACGTTGGCCGCCAGCGGCAATTGCAGGCGCAGGGTGTGCTGCTGCCAATCGAGCACTTCCAGGCCCATTTCGCGGGTCAGGGGGATGTCGCCGTGCAGGACGGACTGCAAGTACTGGCTATCGGTGTTCATTAACGGTTGTCCTCTTGATCGTCATGCCCGCCGCTACCGCCGTCGAAGCTCAAGCCATGCTTGCGCAGCTTGTCGTGCAGGGTCTTGCGGGGGATGCCCAGCGCCTCGGCCAGGCTGCGCATGGAGCTGTGTGGCTGGGCCAGTTCGGCAGCGATCAGCGAGCGTTCGAACTGCTCGACCTGTTCGCTGAGGTTGCCGCTCGGCATCGGTACCGCAGGCATTGCCGCAGGTGGCGCCTGGCCGTCCAGGGCCAGTTCCAGGCCAAGGGCGAAACGCTCGGCGGCGTTCTGCAGCTCGCGTACGTTACCGGGCCAGTCGTGACGCAGCAGCATGGCGCGCTGGGCCGGCTGCAGGGCGTGTGGCGGCAGGCCATGGCGCTGGCTGGCGGCGTCGGCGAAGTGCTGGAACAGCACCAGGATGTCATCGCCGCGTTCGCGCAGCGGTGGAATACGCAGCGGCGCCACGTTCAGGCGGTAATACAGGTCGGCGCGGAAACGCCCCTGGTCGGCCGACTGGCGCAGGTCCTCCTTGGTCGCGGCGATGATGCGGATGTCCAGCGGGATCAGCTGGTTGCCACCCAGGCGCTCGACCACCCGTTCCTGCAGCATGCGCAGCAGTTTCACCTGCACATCCAGGCTCATGCTCTCGATTTCATCGAGGAACAGCGTGCCACCGTTGGCGAACTCGAACTTGCCGATGCGGCGTTTCTGCGCGCCGGTGAACGCCCCGGGCTCATGGCCGAACAGCTCGCTTTCGACCACCGACTCGGCCAGTGCGCCGGCGTTGATCGCCACGAACGGCCCGTCGCGGCGGCTGGACAGGTCGTGCAGGGCGCGGGCCACCACCTCTTTGCCGGCACCGGTCTCACCCAGGATCAGCACATCGGCGCGGGTGCCGGCCAGGGCGCCGATCTGCTCGCGCAGGCGCTGCATGGACGGCGACTGGCCCACCAGGCGGGTGGCCAATTGCTGACGGTCGCTCAGGGCCAGGCGCAAGCTGCGGTTGTCCAGCACCAGGCGGCGCAGGGCCAGGGCGCGGCGCACGCTGTCCAGCAGGGCATCGCTGGCAAAGGGTTTTTCCAGGAAGTCGTAGGCGCCGGCGCGCATCGCCTGCACCGCCAGCGGCACATCGCCGTGGCCGGTGATCAGCAGCACCGGCAGTTCATTGTCACGGCCGTGCAGTTGTTCCAGCAGTTGCAGGCCATCGATGCCCGGCATGCGGATGTCGCTGACCACCACCCCGGGCCAGTCGGCCTCGATGCGTTCGGCCAGGCCCTGTGCATCGGCCAGGGCGACCACCTTGAGCCCGGCCAGGTCCAGGGTCTGGCTCAGGGCCTGGCGCAGGTGCGGGTCATCATCGACCAGGATGACCTGGGCTCGGCTGTCGATCAGTGTCTCGGTGGTCATGCCGAGGGGTCCTCCGAATTGGGCAAAGTAGCGCCAGGCGCGGCCACACGCAGCTGCAGGGTCAGCAGTGCGCCACCCTCCGGGTGGTTGGCCAGCAGCAGTTCACCGCCCAGGGCGCGCATCAGGCTTTCGCAGATGGCCAGGCCCAGGCCCAGGCCCTGGGTGCGGGTCTTGGTGGTGAAGAACGGTTCCTTGGCGTGCTCCAGGGCCTGGCGGCTGAAGCCGGGGCCGTTGTCGCGAATGTACAGGTAGACGCAGTCATCGCGCTGCTCGGCACTTAGCCACAGGCGGCGCGGGTTGGCCTTTTCGGTCAGGGCATCGAGGGCATTGGCCAGCAGGTTGCCAAGCACCTGGCGCAGGCGGGTCTCGCCGGCCTGTACCCACAAGGTGGCTTCCGGCAGGTCGCGGATCAGCTCCACGGCCATCGCCCGGCGGCGCTTGGCCAGCAGCGCCAGGGCATCGTCCAGGGCCGGCTGCAGGGCCACGCTCTCCGGGGCATGGCGGTCACGACGGGCGAAGGCGCGCAGGTGGGCGATGATCGAGGCCATGCGCCCGGTCAGCTCGCCGATCAGCTTGAGGTTGCCGCGGGCGTCTTCGGTACGCTGGTGGTCGAGCAGGATCTCGGCGTTTTCCGCGTAGCTGCGGATGGCGGCCAGCGGCTGGTTGAGTTCGTGGCTGATGCTGGCTGACATGGTACCGAGCACCGACAGCTTGCCGGCCTGCACCAGTTCGTCCTGGGCGCGCACGGCCTCCTGTTGGGCGTTCTCGCGCTCCAGCACGGCGCTCTTGAGCCGGGTGTTCAGGCCTTCGAGGTCGGCGGTGCGCTCGGCCACGCGTTTTTCCAGCTCCTGGCGGCCGCGTGCCTCGAAGTCGATGCGGTCGATGTAGTGACGGCGCCGCTGCATCACCAGGCCGGCCAGCAACATCAACACCAGCAGGGTGCCAGCGCCGATGGCCATCACGGTTTGCACCGAACGGTCGACCAGCATGCGCGGGGCGAGGATGCTGACCTGCCAGCCGGTTTCCTTGATGTTGCGGGTCTGGCTGATCCAGGCGTCCTGGTTTAGCACCAGCGGTTGCGGGGCCTGGGTCGGGTAGGGCTGGATGGCGATGATGGCCTGGCGCTCGGCCTCGGTCAGCGCGCGGGTCGCGCGGAAGCGCCAGTCGGGCCGCGAGGTCAGGATGACCACGCCATTGTGGTCGGTCAGCAACAGCTGCTCGGGGGTTCGGCCCCACAGGGTTTCGGTGTGGTCGAGGTCGACCTTGACCACCAGTACGCCAACGATGCGTTCACGGTCTCGCACGGCGGCGGCGAAGAAGTAACCGCGCTTGGCCGATGTGGTGCCCTGGCCAAAGAAGCGCCCCAGGCGGCCGGCCATGGCTTCGTTGAAGTAGGGGCGGAAGGCGAAGTTGCGGCCGACGAAGCTGTCGCGCTTGTCCCAGTTGGAGGCGGCCAGGGTATTGCCGCTGACGTCCATCAGGTACATCACCTCGGCGCCAGTCTGCTGGACGATGTCCTTGAGCAGGCGGTTGGCGTTTGTCACCGCTTCCAGGCGGAACGGGTCGGCCAGCACCCCGCGCAGCGCAGGCAGGTCGCCGAGAATCTGCGGCAAGGTTTCGTAGCGGTGCAGGGTACCGAGCAGGTTGGCGACGTACAGGTCGAGGGTCTGGCGGTTCTGCGAGGCCAGTTCTTCCTGGTAGTAACGTTCGGCCAGGTGATGCAGGGGCCACAGTAACGGGGCCAGGCACAGGGCCAACAGGGCCAGGCTGCGCCAGCGGGGACGGCGTGGGGGCGTGGGTTTTGCAATCATCACGTAAAGGCGCCAGAAAAGTCTGCCGCAATTATGCGCTAGTTAAGGCAGCAGTTCCGCCTCTGCCAGTGGCAGGCCGAGCTTGTCCTTGTCCGACAGCACCGGTGGCTGCTGCAGCCCCCAGTCGATGGCCAGCGTCGGGTCATCCCAGCGGATGCAGCGGTCGGCGCCCGGGTTGTAGTAGTCGGTGGTCTTGTAGAGAAACTCGGCCGACTCGCTTATAACCGCAAAGCCATGGGCGAAGCCGGGCGGAATCCACAACTGGCGATGATTGTCGGCCGACAGCTGCACCGCGACCCATTGGCCGAAGGTTGGCGAGCTCTTGCGCACGTCCACGGCAATATCACGGATTTCCCCCTGCACCACGCGCACCAGCTTGCCTTGGGTGTTTGCCACCTGGTAGTGCAGGCCACGCAGCACACCCTTGATGGAGCGCGAATGGTTGTCCTGGACGAACTCGACATTCACGCCGGTTTGCCGGGCGAACTCACGGGCGTTGAACGCCTCGAAGAAAAAACCACGGCTGTCACTAAAAATCTTTGGCTCGATGATCAGTACTTCAGGGATCGCGGTAGGGATGATGTTCATGGCGGTTCGCTGGCCCGTTCTGCTCATGTATTGACCCTAGCCGGTCTGGCCGTTTTTTCCGCCTTGGGCTTCAACGGCATTCACAAGGGCTGGCTATGGTGGAGGTCGTGCCGCTTTGGTTCTCGGCCAAGGTTGCGTATGTTTCGATTGTTATCGATTTAATAGCGGTATTCGCTCATAGATTTCCCGATTATCGGGCTTCAAATATCGATATATATCGGTTATAAATTGACAAACGCCCCAGCACAGTCCGGCTCAGGGCCATCACAGAGGTCAACCATGAAAACCCTCAACTCCACTCCCCGTGCCGATGGTTTCCACATGCCCGCCGAGTGGGCCCCGCAAACCCAGGTGTGGATGGTCTGGCCGGAGCGCCCCGACAACTGGCGCCTGGGCGGCAAGCCGGCGCAGGCTGCCCATGTGACCCTGGCCAAGGCCATTGCCCGCTTCGAGCCGGTAACCGTCGCGGTTTCCGCTGGCCAGTACGAAAATGCCCGTCGTCAGCTCGACCAGCCGAACATCCGCGTGGTCGAGATCAGCAACGACGACGCCTGGGTGCGTGACACCGGCCCGACCTTCGTCATCAACGACCAGGGTGAAGTGCGTGGCGTGGACTGGGGCTTCAATGCCTGGGGCGGCTTTGACGGCGGCCTGTACGCACCGTGGAACCGCGACGAGGAGCTGGCGGCCAAGGTCCTGGAAATGGAGCGCTGCCAGCGCTACCACACCGAAGGTTTCGTGCTCGAGGGCGGCTCGATCCACGTGGACGGCGAAGGCACCGTGATCACCACCGAAGAGTGCCTGCTCAATCGCAACCGCAACCCGCACCTGAACCGCGAGCAGATCGAAGCGGTGCTGCGCGACCAGCTGGCGGTGGACACCGTGGTCTGGCTGCCGGATGGCCTGTACAACGACGAAACCGATGGCCATGTCGACAACTTCTGCTGTTACGTGCGCCCGGGCGAAGTGTTACTGGCCTGGACCGATGATTCCAACGACCCCAACTATGCACGCTGCCATGCCGCCATGGAGGTGCTGAAGAACACCCGCGATGCCAAGGGCCGCGAGTTCATCGTGCACAAGATGCCGATCCCGGGCCCGCTGTTCGCCACCGCCGAAGAGTGTGCCGGTGTCGATCAGGTGGCCGGCAGCCAGGAGCGTGACCCGTCGGTGCGCCTGGCCGGCTCGTACGTGAACTTCCTGATCGTCAACGGCGGCATCATCGCGCCAAGCTTCGACGACCCGGCAGATGCCGAGGCCAGAGCGATTCTGGCGAAGATCTTCCCCGACCACGAGGTGGTGATGATCCCAGGTCGCGAGTTGTTGTTGGGCGGTGGCAACATCCACTGCCTGACTCAGCAGCAGCCGGCACCGGTCAAGCGTTGAGTGCACGGTGAATGAAGGGGCCCGTCAGATGACGGGCCTTTTTTGTTTCCGGGGCTGTCCGCAGGCCTGTGCTGGCATATGTTTTGTATTGTTTTCAGTCAGATAGCTCGGCCATGCCGCGCTCTCGGATCTGTAACAATCCTTACGTAGATTAGCCGCTCACGGGCCAGGGAGTACGTGTAGAAATGAACGCAGCAAGTGAGTCGGCTTTGCGCCCATCGGCAGTGAATCACCAATCGCTCAGGCTTGTGGCGAAGTGGTTGAAACACCATGGATGCATCAGGGTCAGGACGACCGACCCACAACGTCTGCTTGCCGGACGATACCCCCAAGGGCTGATCAGCGAAGCAGAAATGCAGGCGCTGATGGCGGTGTGGCACTGATCGAATCGGTATTCCCTGTACCGGCCTCTTCGCGGGCATGCCCGCTCCCACAGGTACTTCACAGGCTTCGAGGCATGTGGCGCCCCTGTGGGAGCGGGCGAGCCCGCGAAGGGGCCGGCACAGGCAATAAAAATCAGAAGCTGTAGCTGCCAGTCACCACCAGGCTACGCGGGTCACCCACCTGGATCTGCGCCGCACTGGTCGCCGAGCTGTAGTAGGTCTTGTCGGCAATGTTGCTCAGCGCCGCCCGCACATCCCAGTCCTGCGTGCGGTACCCCGCCAATGCATCCCAGCGACCATACCCCGGCAGCACCGTGGTGTTCTGGTTGTCCGCATATCGCTCGCCCACCAGCGTCAGGCCGGTTTCGGCGTACCAGCCCAGTTCCGGTTTCCAGGTCACGAACAGGCTGCCGTTGCGCTTGGCCACGTCATTGATGCGGTTGCCTTCCTGGCCGTTGTTGTCCTTGACGATGGTCGCGTCCTGCAGGCCGATGCCACCGCGCACGTACCAGTTGCCAACGATGTTGCCGGTGGCGGTCAGCTCGATACCGCGCGAACGCTGCATGCCGCTGAGCAAGATGTTTTCCGGGACAAGCGGGTCGCGGGTGCGGCGGTTGTACAGTTCCAGCTCGTAGATGGCCAGGGTGGTGGTCAGGCGCTGGTCCAGCCAGTCGCTTTTCACGCCGATTTCCTTCTGGCGGGTTTCTTCCGGCTTGGCGTCGTTACCGTTGCCCTTTGCGCCGGGGGTGATGCCGATCAGACCGCCGCCAACCGGCGAGAAGGTCTTGCTCCACGAGGCGTAGAACGAATGGTCGCGCCACGGTGTATAGACCACACCCAGGCGTGGGCTGGTGCTGTTGCTGTCCTGTGTTTCGCTCAGGCCATCCTTGTTGGTGGTCTGCACGTCGAACTGGTCGAAGCGTACGCCGGCAAGTACCTGCCACTGATCGTTCAGGCGGATCTGGTCTTGCAGATAAAGGCCGCGGCTATCGACCACGGTATGGTTGTCACTAAACAACGTCATTGGGCCATTGAGTTGCTGGTTGCGGCCGGGCTTGCCCAAGCCCTGCAGTTTCTGGTCGACCGCTTTGTACAGCACCGGGTCGCGCTTCTGGTTGCCGAACTCCAGGCCCAGCAACAGCTTGTGCTCCAGGCCCAGGGTGTCGAAGTCACCCTCGGCCTCCAGGGTGTTGAACAGGTTGCGGGTGTTCAGGTCCTGCTGCCAGCGCTGGCGGGTCAAGGTGTCGGTGCTGGCGTCGTAGCCCGTGACGTAGGTGTTGTCGAACTCACTGTCGAGCTTGAACAGGCCCAAGGTATGGCGCAACTGCCAGGTTTCGTTCAGCTGGTAGTTCAGGCGCGAGCGCAGCGACTGGGCGCGGTCGTCGATGTAGTCGCGCTGGGTGTCGCCATAGGTGGTGCTGCGGCTGACATCGGCCGGGCGGCCGTTGACCCCGGGGATGCCACGGTCCGGGGTGCGGTTGTAGCGGCTGTATTCGTATTGCACCAGCCAGTTCAGGTCGGGGGTGACCTGCCAGCTGATCGACGGGGCGAACAGCTGGCGGCTGCCGTCGATGCCGTCGCGGAAGCTGTTGTTGTCCTGGTTGCCCATGTTCAGGCGCAGGCTGACGGTGTCGCTGGGGTCGGCACTGAGGTCGGCATACAGGCTGCGCAGGTCCTCGCTGCCGGCCTGCGCCTCGATGCTCGAACGGCGGCCGTGCTCCGGCGCCTTGCTCACCCGGTTGACGATACCGCCCTGGCTGCCACGGCCATAAAGCACCGCTGCCGGCCCTTTGAGCACTTCGACCCGCTCGATGTTATGCAGGTCGCGGATGTACTGGCTGTCGTCGCGAATGCCGTCCAGGTAGAAGTCGTTGCTGGCCTCGAAGCCGCGGATGCGCACGCTGTCGAAGCGGGTGTCGGCACCGCTGCTGACGTTGGGGATGCCTTCCAGCGCCTTGCCCAGGGTGTTGCTGCCGTAATCCAGCACGTTGACGGTCTTCACCGTGTCGATGGCCTGCGGCACATAGCGTACTGGCGTCGAGGTGCGGGTCGCGGTGCTTACCTCCTTGACCCGCGGGTTGTCCTCTTCGCGCTCACTGTCGGCGGTTACCGACAGTTCCGGCAGGGTGGTGGTGGCGGCACTGGCCAGGCCGGCGCCGAACAGCAGCGACAAGCCAAGCGTCAGGGGTGAAAGACGGCAGGGTACAAGCATGGGCACATCCGGATCGAGCAGGTGAAAAAGAGGTGCGGATGGTAATGCTTGTTATTTGCTATTGCTTGAGTATTTGTAAAGGGTTGTCATTACAACTGTGTCTGTTTGTTACGGCTCCTGCCGCGCCGCCTTTCCCTGCAGGAGCAGCCTTGCGCTGCGAAGGCGCCCTGACAGGAAAATTGTCCGTTCGATCAAAAGGCTATTTCCCACACAAGATAAATTGTCCGCTGATAGCGCAAACCTGCATGGAAATGCACCAGACCCGCAGGCGATTTTGGTTATATCAACCTGCATTTCACGACTTTTTGACATTTGTAATCGCACACGGCTAGGATTCGGCCAACGCCTGCTGGCCATGATCTTGGCCATGCTGCTGCCAGAGGCCGCCGTGTGATTACCGGCAGGCCTTCCAGTCTGGATCCGCATAGCGTCGAACCTACGAAGGGGCGTTGGTTCCTGACGTCATATTGCAGAGCGTTTTTGATTAAGAAATAAGGAAAACAACATGTTGAAAACCAGGATCAGCCTGGTCGCCCTGGCGATGATCGCCGCGACCCAGGCACAGGCCAATGATCAGGCCGACAGCAAAGGCTTCATCGAGGACAGCCACGCCAACGTCCTGCTGCGTAACGCCTACATCAATCGTGACAAGAAGCACGGCACCGACGACCAGATCGAGTGGGGCCAGGGCGTCATCGCCAACTTCTCCTCCGGCTTCACCCAGGGCACCGTCGGTGTCGGCGTCGATGCATTCGGCCTGTACGCCGTGCGTCTGGACGGCGGCAAGGGCCACAATGGTGGCGCCGGTGTCGACTTCTTCAAGCCTTCGGACTTCAAGGACGAGAACGACAACGCCAACTCGCCGCACAACCTGGCCCGTGGTGGCGCTGCAGTGAAGTTCCGCATCTCCAACACCGTGCTCAAGTACGGTGACCAGATGCCGGCACTGCCAGTGCTGCAGTACGACGACGCCCGTCTGCTGCCAGAAAGCTTCACCGGTACCCTGATCACCTCCAAAGAGATCCAGGGCCTGGAACTGAACGCCGGCCGCTTCACCCAGGAAGCGCGCAAGAGCGCCGAGCGCCGTGACGGTGGTGGCCTGAAGTCGATCAACGTGCTTGGTGGTAGCTACAAGTTCACCGACAACTTCACCGCTTCGCTGTACACCGCTGACAACGAAGACGTGATGAAGAAGCACTACCTGGGCCTGAACTACGTCTTCCCGATCGCCAATGACCAGTCCCTGACCCTGGACTTCAACGGCTACAAGTCGGACATCGACAACAAGTTCGTCAAGAGCGCCAAACTCAACGGCGACTCCAACACCATCTGGAGCCTGGCAGCTACCTACGCGTACGGTGCGCACTCGTTCACCATCGCCCACCAGCGCAGCACTGGCAGCACCGGCTACAACTACGGCTGGTACCAGAACGAGGGTGGCGTGGGTGACGGCGGTTCGACCATCTACCTGGCCAACTCGTACTGGTCCGACTTCAACGCCGAAGACGAGCGCTCCTGGCAGCTGGGCTACGGTCTGGACTTCGGTGCCTACGGCATCCCTGGCCTGACCTACAAGCTGGCCTACGTGGTGGGTGACAACATCAACACCCGCAAAGTGGGTAACCCGCAGGGCTTCGGTGAAGGTAAAGAGCGCGAGATCTTCAACCAGATCCGTTACGTGGTGCAGGACGGCCCGGCCAAGGACCTGTCGATCAAGCTGCGTAGCTCGTTCGTGCGTACCAACAACGCCGTGCAGCAGAACGGTTACAACGACGACGGCAACGAAGTCCGCGTATTCGTCGAGTACCCGATCAGCATCTTCTGATCCGCAGTTGTTTGCATAAAAGCCTGGGGCTGCAGAGCAGCCCCAGTTCTGGATGTCATGCTGGTTCAGTCTGCTCGCGGCGAACAGCTGATGCCACAGCCCTTACTGCAATATCTCCAGTCTCCGGCGCAAAGCTGTCACTACGCGCCATCCGCCACATCCGCGCATAAAACTCGCTTTCAATCGAGCCACTGAGCAATTCGCCCGGCTTGAGGAACGTGTGCAGGTCCGAGAAGAGCCCGATTTCGCTAGGGCTGATACGCCGCGCCAGGTGCTTGGGCTTGAGCTCCGAAGGGTGTTCCAGGCCTGCGGCAGCCAACATTTCGGCCAACGTATGCAGCGTGTTGCGGTGGAAGCTGGCTACCCGCTCGGCCTTGTCCGGCACCACCAGGGCGCGCTGGCGCAGCGGGTCTTGCGTGGCCACGCCGGTCGGGCATTTGTTGGTATGGCAGCTCTGTGACTGGATGCAGCCAATGGCAAACATGAAGCCGCGCGCGGAGTTGACCCAGTCCGCCCCGATGGCCAGCACGCTGGCGATGTCGAAGGCGCTGACGATCTTGCCCGCTGCGCCAATGCGGATGCCGGCGCGCAGGTTCAGGCCGACCAGGGTGTTGTGCACGAACATCAGGCCCTCGCGCATCGGCACGCCCATGTTGTCGCTGAACTCGCGTGGCGCCGCCCCAGTGCCGCCTTCCTTGCCATCGACGACGATGAAGTCCGGAGTGATGCCCGTGGCCAGCATGGCCTTGGCAATGCCCATGAACTCCCACGGGTGGCCCAGGCAGAATTTGAACCCCACCGGCTTGCCGCCCGACAGCTCGCGCAGGCTGGCAACGAACTGCAGCAACTCGACCGGGGTACGGAAGGCACTGTGCGCCGCCGGCGAAATGCAATCCTCGCCCACGCGCACGCCACGGGTTGCGGCAATTTCGGGGCTGACCTTGTGCCCAGGCAGGATGCCGCCGTGGCCCGGCTTGGCGCCCTGGCTGAGCTTGATCTCGATCATCTTCACCTGCGGCGAGCGCGCCTGCTCGGCGAAGCGCTGTGGGTCGAAGCGGCCGTCCTCGGTGCGGCAGCCGAAGTAGCCACTGCCGATTTCCCAGATCAGGTCACCGCCATGTTCGCGGTGGTACGGGCTGATGCTGCCTTCGCCGGTGTCATGGGCAAAACGGCCCATGCGTGCACCGCGGTTCAGGGCAGCGATGGCGTTGGCACTGAGGGCGCCGAAGCTCATGGCCGAGATATTGAAGATCGATGCCGAGTAGGGCAGGCGGCATTGCGGCCCGCCAATGGCGATGCGGAACGATGCCGGGTCTGGCGTGGCCACTGGCAGCATGGAATGGCTGATGAACTCGAAGCCGGGCTTGTAGGCATCGTTGAGGGTGCCGAAGGCCTTCTCGGCGCTTTCGTTCTTGGCCCGGGCGTAGACCAGCGAACGCTGCGAGCGGGAGAACGGCAGCTTGTCGTCGTCGCCCTCGATCAGGTACTGGCGGATTTCCGGGCGGATGGTTTCGATCAGGTAGCGGATGTTGCCCAGGATCGGGTAGTTGCGGCGCACGGCGTGGTGGCTTTGCCGCAGGTCGTTCAGGCCGACCAGGCTGAGCAGCGCGGTGATCAATGTGAACGGCCACAGCCAGGCATGCTGGGGTAGCAGCGGCAGGCTGGTGAAGGTGAACAGCAGGCAGAGGGCGAGGCAGGCGTAGCGGTTGGGTAGAGAGTGTTTCATGGGTCCATCGCAGGCAGGATGACCGGGCATAGGATAGGCAAAGGCGGGGAGGGGAAAACCTGGGTAATCGGTAAAAGACTGTTACCTGAATGTGGTTGTGTTGCCTGTGCTGGCCTCATCGCCGGCAAGCCAGCTCCCACCTCGACCGCACCGATTTCAAGCCATGCGCAGTACCTGTGGGAGCTGGCTTGCCGGCGATGAGGCCAGCACAGGCGGTACAGTTCCTCCCCCGCAAAAGTGTTAGCGAGGCAACAACACGCTGACCCGCAACCCACCCCCCTCGCGGTTCGCCAGCAGCAACTCGCCCCCATGGCTGGCAGCAATCCGCTGGGCGATGCTCAACCCCAGCCCATACCCCCCGGACGCCTGGTTGCGCGACCCTTCACCACGCACGAACGGGTCGATGATGGTCGCCAGCAGGCCCGGCGCAATCCCCGGGCCGCGGTCATCGATATGGATGAACACCCCCGTGGTCGCCTGCTCCAGCGTGACCGAAACCTCCTTGGCATAACGCAACGCATTGACCAGCAGGTTCTGCAGGCAGCGCTGCAGCAGCAGGGCATCGACCCGCAGGCTGCCCGCCTGGCCATGCACCGGCAACGGCTCTTCGGCAGTGGCCAGCTCCGCGCACTGGCGCACCACCAGCCGGTCCAGGTCCACCTGCTGCAGGTTCTGTTGCTCCCCCGCGCGCAGGTAATCGAGCACCTGGCCGATCATGTTGTCCATCTGCGCAATATTCTGCCGCAGGCGTTGCCGGTTTTCGTCGTCCGGCAGGCGCTCCAGGCGCAGGCGCATGCGCGTCAGCGGGGTGCGCAGGTCGTGGGACACGGCGGCCAGGAAGTAGGCCTTGTCGTTGACCATCGCGATCAGCCGCTGCTGCATGGCGTTGAAGGCCTGGGCCGCCTGGCGCACTTCCTCCGGGCCATCCAGCGCCAAGGGCGGCTGCTCGAGGTTGCTACCCAGGCCGCGCGCGGCATCGGCCAGGCGCCGCAACGGGCGCAGGCACAGGCGCACGGCTATCAGGCACACCAGCAAAACCGCGACGATGCGCAGCGCGTACACCCGCAACAGGTAATCGCTGATCAGCACCCAGGCCGACTCGCCGCTCCAGCCTTGCAGTTCCTGGCCCTCGATGGTCAGCCAGTGCCCATCGGCCAACGGCACCGCGAACTGCAGATGCGCCTGGGCCGTGCGCAGGCCGAACAGGCTGCGCCAGACGATCGGCTGGCCCTGTTCGTCGGTCAATTGCACCTTCATCAGGCGCACGTCCTGGGCATGCCCCAACTCGTACTCGAGGGCCTGGTGCAGCAACAGCTCGACACGCCTGCGCCCGCGGCGCTCGTCCTGCACCGGCGTGGGCAGGGCCTCACTGCAACGCAGTTGGTAATGCGCTGGCGCCTGCAGTGCACCGGCACGGCAGTCGGCCTGGGCGATCAACGGCGCGCTGCGTGCGGCAATCAGCCGGACAGGGGCCTCGAGAACCTGGGCAAAACGCACATCGAACCAGATGCTGCTGGACATCAACTGGATCAGCACGGTGCCGCTGACCATTATCAGCAGCAACTGGCCGAACAACGTGCGTGGCCACAGCCGGCGCAGCCAGCGCATGTCAGGCATCGGCCCCGTTGGCGGCGATGCTCAGCAAATAGCCTTCGTTGCGGATAGTGAGAATTTGCGCGGCACCCGCCGGCGCGTGGCGCAGGTGCTGGCGCAGGCGGCTGACGCACATGTCCACCGAACGGTCGTCGGGCAGGTGGTCGCGGCCGAACGCACTGCGCGTCAGCTGGTCGCGGGACACCACGCGGTTGTTGGCTTCCAGCAGTTCGCGCAGTACGCGGTAGTCGGAGCGGGGCAGGGTCAGGGTCTCGCCATCGGGGCGGGTGAGCAGGCGCTTCACATGTTCCAGGCGGAAGCCGGCGAACAGCTGGGCATCTTCTACCGGCTCTTCGGCGGGCGCATCCAGGCGTTGCGGACGACGCAGCACGGCCTTGATCCGGGCGATCAGCTCGCGTGGCTCGAAGGGCTTGGCCAGGTAGTCATCGGCACCCACCTCCAGGCCGATGATGCGGTCCAGCGTGCTGCCCTTGGCCGACAGCATGATCACCGCCAGCCCCGGCGTGGCTTGCAGCTGGCGGCACAGGCTCAGGCCGTCTTCGCCCGGCAGCATCAGGTCCAGCACCACCAGCTCCACCTTGTGCCGGGCCAGTTGTTCGCGCATCTGCTCGCCGTCAGCCGCTGCCAGCACGTTGTAGCCGGCATCTGTCAGGTAATCACAAAGAAGTTCGCGGATCTCGTCGTCATCGTCGACAACAAGCAAAGTTGTGCTCATGCAGATAAACACCTGTTCGGTGAGGGCCGGTGGCGCTCGTTACGTTCGATTACATCCCCGTACAAGCCGGGTCTGGAGCCCGGGGGGCCAATCCCTAGAATCCTAACAAAAAATCATCTGCAAATACGAAGCCTTCCCAAATGAACTCCGAGAGCACCCCGAACGCCTTCCCCTCCATCAGCCGAGGCGGCACGCGCCTCAAACCACTGGCCCTGTTCATTGCCGTGGCCGTCAGCGGTGGCGCGATGGCTGCCGACAGCAAGCCGCTGGAACTGGAGGCCACGCAGATCGAAGACAGCGCCCTGCTGCCCGCCGACGAAGCCGGCCAGCTGGGTTACACGGTCGAAAGCACCCGCAGCTCCACCGGCCTGGCCCTGACGCCGCGCCAGACGCCGCAGTCGGTCACCACCATTACCCGCCAGCAGATGGATGACCGCGACATCCACACCATCGAGCAAGCGCTGGAAACCACCCCAGGCGTGACAGCGAGCAAGTCCGAAGTGGGCGGGCGTACCGACTACCGAGCCCGTGGTTACTCGATCAGCAACTGGAAGGTCGATGGCCTGCAGTTCCAGGGCGGCTCCGACTTCAGTGGTGGCGGCAACGCATTGAACATGGACCTGTACGAGCGCATCGACATCGTGCGCGGCGCCAACGGCCTGCTGGGCGGTACCGGCGACCCGTCGGCCACCGTCAACCTGATCCGCAAGGCACCGACCAGGACGTTCGGCGGTAGCGCCTATGCCACCTACGGCAGCTGGGACAAGCGCCGCCTGGGCGCCGACCTCAACCTGCCGCTGTCCGAAGACGGCCGCCTGCGTTCGCGCTTCGTGATGACCCAGCAGGACGCCAACTCATTCCGCGACAACCAGTCCGAACGCTCCCGCGCCGCGCTGGCCAACTTCGAGTTCGACCTGGACGACGCCACCACCCTTGGTGCCGGCTACCAGTACGAGTACAACAAGATTGTTGGCGGTGGCTGGGGTGCGAACATCCCGATCTGGTACAGCGATGGCAGCAAGACCGACCTGCCGCGCAGCACCAACGTGGTACCCAGCTGGAGCTTTGGCGAGTACACCACCCGCACCGCGTTCGGCTCGCTGGAGCACCGCTTCGACAACGACTGGACGCTGGACCTGAAAGCCGCCCAGAGCACCGCCGAAACCCTCAACCACCGCGGCCTGGCCAAGGTCAACTCGGCGGGCCGTGGCAGCTATGGCGGCTACTGGGACCAGGATGGCAGCGGCGCCGTGCTCAACGGCTTGCACAGCTCCACCGACACCACCCAGCAGTCGGCGCAGGTCGACCTGTCCGGCCCGTTCCAGCTGTTCGGCCGTACCCACCAAGCGATGGTTGGCTACAACGACAGCCGCACCGTGGCCTGGTCGCCGGAATACACCTGCACCATGGTTGGCGACGGCATGGCCAGTGCGCCTGCGCTGGGTTGCCAGTTCCGCGCCAACAACGGCTTCCCGCTGACCGACTGGCGCAATGGCGTGGATGACGACTACAACATCATCGCCTCGCGCACTGGCCGCCACAGCAAGACCACCACCCGCCTGCAGGGCATGTACGCGGCAACCCGCCTGAGCATCACCGACCCACTGTCGGTCATCCTCGGCGTGCGCACCAGCAACTACTCGGCCACTACCCGCAGCGTGGCTGGTGCACGTACCAGCCAGGAAGAGAACGGCATCGTCACCCCGTACCTGGGCGCGGTGTACGACCTCAACGACAACTACTCGCTGTATGCCAGCTACACCGACATCTTCACCCCGCAAACCGCCGAAACCAGCAGCGGCAGCAAGGTCGAGCCGATTCGCGGGCAAAGCTACGAGACGGGTATCAAGGGAGAGTGGTTCGATGGCCGCCTGAACGCCTCGGCGGCGTACTTCCGCACCAAGCAGGAAAACAAGGCAGTGCTCGACGGCGACCTGACCACCCCGACCGGTGGCGACGCCTACAAAGCCGGTTCCGGCCAGGAAACCGACGGTATCGACCTGGAAATCGCCGGCGCCCTGACTCCCAGCTGGAACGTGTACGCCGGCTACACCTACCTGCACTTCCGCCGCGTCGACAGCGACGGCCGCAGCGACCCATCGCACCTGTTCAAGGCCTCGACCACCTACCGCCTTTCCGGCCCGCTCGACCGCCTGACCCTGGGCGCCGGGGTTACTGCGCAGAGCAACATCCGCGCAATATCCAGCCCGGCGGGCCAGCCGAGCAATGGTGTGAGCAACGGTGCCACTGACGTGAACTGGTCCGGTTATGCCATCTGGAATGCCATGGCCAAGTACCAGCTGACCGACGACACCAGCGTCAGCCTCAACGCCAACAACCTGTTCGACAAGCACTACTACACCCGCTACGGTTTCTATGCCGGGGCGATCTACGGCGACCCACGCAACCTGTCGCTGACGGTCAGCACAGCGTTCTGACCAACCGCACCTGGGCTGCTGCGCAGCCCATCGCCGGCAAGCCGGGCTCCCACAGGTATCTTGGTAGCAACTGCCTTGCTCAATTTCTAACAGGTGGCGCGATCCCTGTGGGAGCGGGCGCGCCCGCGAACACGGGCGAAGCCCGTGCCATCCACCGCAGCACCTGATTCGCTGGGTCGGCGCCAGGCTCAAGCCATGCGCTGTACCTGTGGTAGATGGCCCAGCCCTTTGGGTTGCGCTGTCGCGTAGATAACTGAAATTGCAAGCAATCCGCGTACCCTGTGGGAGCGGCTTTAGCCGCGAAGAATCCAACGCGGTGCATGGCACCGGCTGCGCCGGTGTTCGCGGCTAAAGCCGCTCCCACAGGTACAGCGCATGCCTTGAGCCCGGCGCACTCCTTTGGGAGCAACTGCCTTGCTCAATTTCTGATAGGTGGTGCGATCCCTGTGGGAGCGGGCGCGCCCGCGAATACGGGCGAAGCCCGTGCCATTCACCGCGGCCCCTGATTCGCTGGGGCTGCACCGGGCTTCAAGGCATGCGCTGTACCTGCAGGAGCCCGGCTTGCCGGCGATGGGCCTCAAAGCGGTCCCATTTCAGCTAGGCCCTGCCCCTTGCTCGTGATCAACCGGCTTCTCCAGCCGGTCCTCGAAACTGTCCCAGTCCTCGCCAAACAGTTCCACCGGGTGCATGGTCCGACTCGCACCATTGCCACAGGCCAATGACTTGGCCGGGCAGTACAGGTCGCAGCCCCAGCAGATGCGCTCCGGGTGGCTGGGGTTTGTGGGGAATTTCTTGGCCATGGTTTCCTTCCCTCAAGGACTGACTGATCTCAGGCTAAGCTGCGTGCCGGCGTCAGGCTTGATTGAGATCAATCTTGGGGAGGAGTACAGCCACTACAAACAACTGACCCAACATTATCGGATCAGTGTTGAGGTGGACGCGTTGCCAACTGGGCATAGCCATTCGGCAGATGATGGGCATCTACGAAGTGCCGGGTTTGCAGGTCTAGTACCAGGCTCATCAGGCTGGATACGGGCTCAGCCACGCCCCAGGTAGCAGCAACCTTGTCGTAACGGTTTACCGCTTGCGCCTTTTCTACCTGTTTGCCATTCAGATCTTGAGCCAGATCCTTCCAGCGGGTGACCAGCTTCTTCATCTGCTCGGCTTGTTCCGGCTTCATGCATGGAAAACGGCGAAGCCGGTCAACCAGATACATCAGGCGCCGCTTCCTTACGGGGGCGAGCCTTGGCATGTTCAAGCGATTTTCCAATGCTTCGCGCATATCCTCGTTTCTGTACCAGAAGAGGAGAGCGAAAGTCTCGGCAACGGCCTTGTCGAGCTTGTCCAGCGAGGTTTTTGTAGCTTGAACGACCAGGTGCTCGAGTGCCTGACGGGCATGTTGATCAGAGGGGGGCATGTCAGCGGACACAAGCGCCCAGAGTTTTTCTAGCGAGTAATCGAGCGGGGAGTTGTCGCAATGCCGGGCCCCATGCGCCGTATTCGAGGGCACAGTCATCGCCTCACTGGTATTACTGGCCCCACTCTCGCGCTTCATCGAGAATCAACCATTTGCAAGCTCGGATTTTCGGGATTGGGTTACGTTCAGCCTGACCGCAGCATCATGCTGCTTGAGGCCCATTTTTTTGATGCAGTCCGTGATGAAAATGGACAGGTCCATTTTCAAGGCCATTTTGCTGGCCGTGTCTGCATCGTGGGTGGCGTGGAAAGGGCTTTCGTGGAATTGAAGCGCCATCGGCTTGCCTCAGCAGGAATACCTAAAATTTACGATAAATCGTGGCGGGGCCAAGTGGGCGAGTCAAAGCGTTTATGTTGAAAGACGTGTCTGGTCTCTGGCTGCGCTCTTCTTTGGGATCGTTGGGGCTGCTGCGCAGCCCATCGCAGGCAAGCCAGCTCCTACACCGAGCGCATCGACCTCAAGGCCAAGGCTGATGTGGTTGGGCGACCCTGAAAACAAAAAAGGCCCACCTTTCGGTGAGCCTTTTTTGATACTGCGTATGGTGCCGGCACCAGGAATCGAACCCGGGACCTACTGATTACAAGTCAGTTGCTCTACCATCTGAGCTATACCGGCAATGGGGCGTCATTATAACGATCGGTTGGCGCCTGTAAACCACTTCGTTGCGAATGTTCGCAAATGACCTAAGTCACCGACCTGAAAGAAGAATTTTCCTACCAGCCGCGATGGATGGTGGTGACGCTCGGCTCGGTTTTGCCCGGGTTGAAGAACAGCTTGTCGTTGTCGCAGCCGCGCTTGCGGCAGGGGCTTTCGGTGCGCAGGGGCAGGCCGTTGTCGCCGCCCAGCTGCATGCCGGGGTGGTTCCAGCCCAGGCTGCTGTTGGAGTGGGGAGCGGTGCCGCTGGCGCAGCCGGTCAGGGCCAGGGCGAGGGTCAGCAGGGCGAGGGGCTTGGCTTGGGTCACGATGGTCGGGTCCGTTAGTCCATTGTCGGTTCTGGCGCAACGCCAGAAGGTCGCGGGGCTGGCGGGCAGCGCGCGACGTCACTTTTTAATGATTTGGGGGGCGGATGATACACCGTTGCGGTGGTCAGGCATTAGCTTTGTGTTGCTTGTGATGGCCTATTCGCGGGCTTGCCCGCTCCCACAGGATCTCCACAAGCCTTGAAACTGTGTAGTACCTGTGGGAGCGGGCGCGCCCGCGAAAGGGCCATCAGCTGTACGAAGATTCTGAACTTTAGGGCTAACAGCTTCAGGGTTTGATGGCTTCGGAACTATCCTACGCGCGCCGCCGAAGTATCGCTGTTGTCGGGGAAATGGCTCACGGATACCTTTTTCGGGTCGCTCTGGCGACCGGGTGTGAGAACCCTGATCGAATAAGCGCTACCCATTTATGGTGGCCGTACGCGGGCAGACTTCGGTCTGGCCGGGCTTCCTTATTCGACCGGTTTCTCACCCCGCGTACGGCTGCCACCCAAATCCGTGAGAAAGATTTCTGGCAGTCCCTTCCCCGAGTAAGGATTTATGCCATGAAGAAAACCATCATCGAACCCATCACCACCGCAGGCGTGGAAACCTTCCTCGCAGCCGGTAACCCATCTCTCAATCTGCTACGTGTGGAGCCTGGCGTCCCCGTCGATGCTGCCTATGAGCATGTCTCGATCCTGATGGGCTACATCAAGCATCTGGTGCGCGAGGGGGATATGGAGGATGACCATAAATTCCTGGGCGCCGCCGATTATCTGTGCGACATGGCCAAGGCGCTGATGAACGATATCGAGATTGCCAAGAACAAGGCGCATTGAAAGGTGTGGGAGTGGGCACCGCGTTGCATGGCACGGGCTTCGCCCGTGTTCGCGGGCACGCCCGCTCCCACAGGAATTGCGTAAACCTGCCGGCTTTTGAGCAAGAAAAAGAGCCCACAAAGGCCGTGCAAACAATGCTTGCGCCAACCACAAGAAATGTTTATGCACAAGTGGCATCGGCGCCTTGCGCGAAAGGCATGCCGGATCGATACACCGCCGGTCTTTGCGCAAACGCCTGTTTTTACTGGCCTTGACGCGCAAGCTGGAATAAGCGAAACGCTTGAAATAGCGCTTGGATCCAACAGGTAATCACAAGCTTGTTCACAGAGTTATCCACAGGTTGTGCTGCGGCTAACGGTCGCGTTCGGCAAGAATTAGCAGGTTGCGCGGGGTGAGTGGGTAATCGCAGAACAGGCCAAGGCGCACGTTGTAGCCTTGTTCTTCGAGGAACAGGGCACGATCGATTACCAGCCACAGCTCCAGCGGCCGGCGGAACAGGTTGCGCACGCGCTCCAGGTTGCGGACCTCGGCCAGGCGTTGCCAGCCGGCGGCTTCCAAGGCTGCCCAGTCCGGGTTGCCAGTCAGCTGCAATTGCTTGAGTTCAGCCAGGTCGCGGCAGTAATGCTCGAAGGGCTTCTCCAGCCAGGCCACCGGTAGTGACGGTGTCGGCAGGTACTCATCGGTCTGGCGCTGCTGGCGTTGCAGCAGGTCGAAGCCCAAGCGCCGGGCCATCGAGGTGTCGCGCTGGCGCCGCACGCGGGCGCCGGCGGTAACGGTTTCGCTCAAGGGCAGGCCCAGGTCGTCCAGTGACAGCCGCAGGCTGGAGGCTTGGGCGGCTGTGGATAACGCCTGGTATTGCTGCGCCGCGATGCGGTTGTAGCAGCAGGGGGCCACGGCCAGTTGCCGGCAACCCTGCTGGCTGGCCAGTTGCATCAGGCGCACATGCAGGTCGCCACAGGCGTGCAGGGCTACCACGCTTTTGTCGCCAGCCAGGTGGCGGGCGCTGTCGTTGGCCATCACATCCTGGTGCACATGCTGCGCCGGCAAGTGGTGGTGCGTGCTCAGGGCCTGGCCGGCGGTGACCAGTTCGGCGTCGTATTCCAGGCAGGTCAGGTGTTGGCCGGGTTGCAGCAGGCGGCGGCCCAGGTGGCCTTTGCCGGAGCACCAGTCCAGCCAGTGACGGGGCTGTTCGCGGAAGGCCAGGTGGCTGGCGAAGGCTTCGATCTGCTGCCATTTGCGGCCGGGGACGGCTACGTCGAGGCGGTGCGCGGCGGGGGGCAGGTCGGTTTCCGGGAGGTTGCCGAGTGCCGAAAGCTGTCGGGCTTGCTGGGCCAGTTGCGGGAACGGGGCGGGCAACGGGGCAGCGGTGGTGTCGGTTTCGGCGTCTGCCAGGGAGCATTGGCGCAGGTGGGCGGCAAGCTCGGGGTGGGCGGTTTCCCAGGCCAGCTGCAGGCTGGTGAAGGGGCGGGGTTTCCACAGCTGCTGGTGCTCGATCAGGAACTGGTCGAGGGCCTGGAAGCGGGTGCTTAGGTGGGGGCTGTGGAGGTGGTTGGGCATGGCAAGGATGTGTGGTGGTTTTGAGGGCCTCTTCGCGGGCACGCCCGCTCCCACAGGTATAGCGCCACATTCGAGGTTGGCGCTACACCTGTGGGAGCGGGCGTGCCCGCGAAGCAGTCAGCGAGGTCTCAGCGGCCCTGGCACGCATCCACGCGCAACCAGCGCTCCAGCAGCTTGAAGCCCTGCACCAGCACGAACGAGATCACCAGGTAGAACACCCCGGCGGCAAAGAAGATCTCTACCGGCAGGTAGGTGCGGGCGATGATGGTACGGGCCATGCCGGTCAGTTCCAGCAGGGTCACGGTACTGGCCAGGGCACTGGCCTTGAGCATCAGGATCACTTCGTTGCTGTACGCCGGCAGGCCGATGCGCGCGGCGCGTGGCAGCATGATGTAGAACAGCGTCTTGCCCCGCGACATGCCCAGCGCCCGCGCCGCCTCGATCTCACCCTTGGGGATCGACTGCAGCGCGCCGCGCAGGATCTCGGCGATGTAGGCAGCAGTGTGCAGGGTCATGGTCAGCACGGTGCACCAGAACGGGTCGCGCAGGTACGGCCACAGCGAACTCGAACGCACCGCGTCGAACTGCGCCAGGCCGTAGTAGACCAGGAACAGCTGCACCAGCAGCGGCGTGCCACGGAAGAAGAAGATGTAGCTGAACGGCACCGCGCGCACATACCAGTGGCGCGAGGAGCGGGCGATGCCCAGCGGGATGGCCAGGATCAACCCGGCAACCACCGCGATGGCCACCAGCTCCAGGGTCAGGGTCGCACCCTGGGCCAGGCGTGGCAGCCATTTGATGATGACTTCCCAATTCATTATTCGGCCCTCGCAAAGCCGCGAGCGGCGCGTTTTTCCATGAAGTGCATGCCGGTCATGGCAATGATGGTCAGGCTCAGGTAGATGCAGGCCGCAACCATGTAGAAGGTGAACGGCTCTTTGGTCACGGTCACGCCGATTTGTGCGTGGCGCATGATTTCTTCCAGGCCGATCACCGACACCAGGGCGGTGTCCTTCATCAGGATCATGAACAGGTTGCCAAGGCCGGGCAGGGCGATGCGCCACATCTGCGGCAGGATGATCCGCGACAGGATGCGGCCTTTGGACAGGCCAAGCGCCAGGCCGGCTTCACGGTGGCCCTTGGGGATCGCCAGGATGGCGCCACGGAACACTTCGGTGGCGTAGGCGCCGAAGCACAGGCCCAGGGCGATCACACCCGCAGCGAAGGCGCTGAGCTCCAGGCCCGGCATGTTCAGGGCTTCACCGAGGGCGTTCATCAAACCGACGGTGCCGAAATAGATAAGCAGTACCCACAGCAGTTCGGGCACGCCGCGAACCAGGGTCGAATAGAAGCCACCAAGCCATTGCAGCGGCTTGATCGGGGAAGTCTTGGCCAGGGCGCCGAGCAGGCCCAGGACCAGGCCCAGCAGCAAGGCGCAAAGCGCCAGTTTTACGGTCATCAGGGTGCCGGCCATCATGGCCGGACCGAATCCGTGCAGGTCGATATTCATGGGCAGGTCATTCTAGGGACTGGCGCGCCGCAAGGGCGCGCCGGTCGGGGCGGATCATTCGATGCTGAACGGGAAGTACTTGTCGTTGATCTTCTTGTACGTGCCGTCGGCCTTGATTTCTGCCAGGGCCTTGTTCAGGTCGTCGCGCAGCTTGGTGTCACCCTTGCGCACGGCAATGCCGATCTTGTCGCTGTCCATCACCGGCTCGCCCTTGAACTCGAAGTTCGAGCCGTCTTTGCTCTTCAGCCACTCGTACTGCACGTACTTGTCGGCCAGGATGCCGTCGATGCGGCCGGAAACCAGGTCGAGGTAGGCGTTTTCCTGGGTGTCGTACAGCTTGATCTCTACGTCGTCACCGTAGTTATCCTCCAGCCAGGTGCCAGCCAGGGTGGCGCGCTGGGTGCCGATCACCTTGCCCTTGAGCGAGGCCTTGTCGGTCTTGAAGTCGACGTTTTTCGGCGCGATGAACTGCAGCTTGTTGGAGTAGTACGGCTCGGTGAAGTCCACGGCCTGCTTGCGCTCGTCGGTGATCGACAGCGACGACACCAGGAAGTCGAACTTCTTGGCGTTCAGGGCCGGGATGATGCCGTCCCAGTCGGAGGTGACGACCGAGCATTCGACTTTCATCTTGGCGCACAGGGCGTCGCCGATGTCTTTGTCGAAGCCGACCACGTTACCGCTGGCATCCTTGTTGTTGAACGGTGGGTAGGCGGCTTCGATACCCATGCGCAGTTTTTCTGCGGCCAGGGCGTTGGCCGACATCACCAGCGTGGCAGCAGCTGCCAGGAGGAACTTCTTGTAAGTGTGCATGTATTGCTCCGTTAGCGGTGGCTGGACATGAATTGCTTGCAACGCGCCGAGGTCGGGTTCTCGAAGACCTGCTGCGGCGATCCCTGCTCTTCGACCAGGCCCTGGTGCAGGAAGACGACTTCACTGGACACATGGCGGGCAAAGCTCATCTCGTGCGTCACCAGCAGCATGGTACGGCCTTCTTCGGCCAATGCGCGGATAACGTTTAGCACTTCCTGGACCATTTCCGGGTCGAGCGCCGAAGTTGGCTCGTCGAACAGGATGACCTTGGGCTTCATGGCCAGGGTACGGGCAATGGCGGCGCGCTGTTGCTGGCCACCGGAAAGCTGGGCGGGGTAGCTGTGGCGCTTGTCGTAGATGCCCACCTTGTTCAGCAGGGCTTCGGCGGCTTCGATGGCCTCGGCCTTGCTCTGGCCGAGCACGCGGCGCGGCGCCTCGATGATGTTGTCGAGGATCGACATGTGCGGCCACAGGTTGAAGTTCTGGAAGACGAAACCGATCTCGCTGCGCAGGCGGTTGATCTGGCGGTTGTCGGCGGCGACCAGGTCGCCGTTCTTGGCGGCCTTGAGCTTGAGGGCTTCACCGGCGACCAGGATTTCGCCCTGGTGCGGGTTTTCGAGCAGGTTGATGCAGCGCAGCAGGGTGGACTTGCCGGAGCCGGACGACCCCAGGATGGAGATCACGTCACCGTCGCGTGCGGTCAGCGAAATGCCCTTGAGAATTTCCTGCTCGCCGTAGCGTTTGTGCAGATTGCGGATTTCCAGCGCGGGCGTGGCCTGAGCCATGTGCGGTCCTCATGTGTACGGGTGCGTTCCCAGCTGTTGGCGGCCTTCCTGGCGTGCGCCAAGCTAGCATAGCGGCATTATCACGGCCAACAGGGTCGCTGGGGACTCGGGGCGCTGGTGGGGCGGTTTGTCGCATCGTTGCAGCGCAACGTCGCGCGGATGTCCGCGAAGGTGTCGCCCAGCACCAGAGCCTTGATGAAAAAAGGCGCGATGGTGCCAGCTTTGGCCCGCTCATGGAAGCGGTTTTAGACCTTTCGCGGGTACGCCCGCTCCCACAGGTTCTTTAAAAAGCTCAAATGGTTGCACCTGACATGTGGGAGCGGGCATGCCCGCGAACGGGGCGGTCGGGTCTTCAGGTTGTACCTGTAGGTTGCACTTTTTTGCATTGCAGTGGTGCAAAGGTGTTACCGGGGAGCACCTTTGGTGCGTTTGTAAGTGGGTATTTCAGTAATCCGATGATTTGGTGGCCTTTCGGTCAGCCATTGGCCGAAAGCCCTCCAAACCGCATGCTAAAAGGCCTGCCGACTTTTCTGACGAATGCATTCAGCACATGGCGCGCTTATTGCCAGTAGGAAACCGCCGATTGCAGCGACGCCCAGGTCAACCCCAGGCGCGCTCCGTAACCGCAGTCGGAGTGGTCCACTCCTTACAAAGGTAGTTTTAATGAGCGGTAACAATTCCAATGACCTCGCTCAGGGGCTCAAACAACGGCATGTGACCATGCTGTCCATCGCTGGCGTCATCGGTGCCGGCCTGTTCGTTGGCTCCGGCCACGCCATCGCTGCTGCCGGCCCAGCCGTGCTGCTGGCTTACGCTGCCGCTGGTACGCTGGTCGTGCTGGTGATGCGCATGTTGGGTGAAATGGCTGTCGCCTCGCCTGACACCGGTTCGTTCTCTACCTATGCCGACCGCGCCATCGGGCGCTGGGCCGGTTTCACCATTGGCTGGCTGTACTGGTGGTTCTGGGTGCTGGTAATTCCGCTGGAGGCCAACGCCGCCGCGGCCATCCTGCATGCCTGGTTCCCTGCGGTCGACCTGTGGGCGTTCTCCCTGGTGATCACCCTGGCGCTCACCCTGACCAACCTGTGCAGCGTGAAGAACTACGGCGAGTTCGAGTTCTGGTTCGCCCTGCTCAAGGTGCTGGCGATCATCGGCTTCATCGCCGTGGGTTGTGCTGCCATGTTCGGCTTTGTGCCGAGCAGCCAGGTAAGCGGTGCCAGCCACCTGTTCGACACCCAGGGCTTCATGCCTAACGGCCTGGGCGCGGTGCTGGCAGCCATGCTGACCACCATGTTCTCGTTCATGGGTACCGAAATCGTTACCATTGCCGCTGCCGAGTCGAAGGACCCAGGCAAGCAGATCAGCCGCGCCACCAACTCGGTGATCTGGCGTATCTGCCTGTTCTACCTGGTGTCGATATTCCTGGTCGTGGCCCTGGTACCGTGGAACGACCCGGCCCTGGCCGAGACCGGTTCCTACCAGACCGTGCTGAGCCGCATCGGCGTGCCGAATGCCAAGCTGATCGTCGACATCGTCGTGCTGATCGCCGTGACCAGCTGCCTGAACTCGGCGCTGTACACCTCGTCGCGCATGCTGTTCTCGCTGAGCAAGCGTGGTGACGCCCCGGCCATTGCCCAGCGCACCACCAAGTCGGCTACCCCGCATGTGGCGGTTCTGCTGTCCACTGCAGCGGCCTTCCTCTGTGTGTTCGCCAACTTCGTGGCCCCGGCCCAGGTGTTCGAGTTCCTGCTGGCCAGCTCTGGTGCCATTGCGCTGCTGGTGTACCTGGTGATTGCCGTATCGCAGCTGCGCATGCGCGCCCAGCGTGAGGCCCGCGGCGAGAAGATCACCTTCAAGATGTGGCTGTTCCCGGGCCTGACCTGGGCGACCATTGCCTTCATCATTGCCATTCTGGTGGTAATGGCGCTGCGTGAGGACCACCGCGCCGAAATCATCGCGACCGCATTGCTGAGCATTGGCGTGGTGGCGGCTGGCTTGCTGGTGCACCGCAAGCGTGAAGCTGCCGGGCGGGTGGCGCTGGATAACTGATCCGCGCTGGCTGAAATGAAAAGGCCGCGTCCTGTGAAGGGCGCGGCCTTTTTTGTTGCCTGTTCCGGCCCTTTCGCGGGCTTGCCCGCTCCCACAGGGACGGCATTACCTTCGGGCCTGTGGTGTTCATGTGGGAGCCGGCTTGCCGGCGATAGGGCCCGGGCAGGTTATCCAGCCCTGTCAGCCAAACTGCTTCTGCTGCTGTTGCTGCTTGGCAACCAGCTCCGAAGCCGCCACATAGGCTGCCTGGAACTCATCGCTCTCCAGCCAGGCCATGGTGGCCTCTTCGTCGGCCCCGTCCAGCCATTTGCGGTAGGCATTGAACACCAGCACGATGTAGTCGGTGGCGTGTTCTTCCTTGTGCCCCTTGAGCACCAGGGCCAGCAGCGGGTCTACCAGGAACACCGAAATCATCGGCACCAGGCCGCCTTCCTGGGCTTCCTTCATTTTCTTGAACAGCGGGTCGTAGCTGCCCGATTCCATGGCCTTGTTGTATACCTGCTCGATGCTGGCGCTGTCGCCTGCGCTGGCCTTGACTGCCTGGCCGCTGCGTACCATGCGGTTCTGCTTGGCCTTGCTGGCGGCGCGCTTGGCGCGTTTCTGTTGCTTGGTGGGGGTGGCCATGGGGTGAATCCTTGGTGGGGCGGAAATTGCGCGTATTGAAGCGCAGCAGGCACGCCGATTCAACTGGCCTGCGGCTCTGCCTCATCTTCCTCGAAACCTCGCGACGCCCGACCGACCAACAACTCATCCGGCGCATGCGCCACACTGTGGTTCTTCCCCGGATAATCCAGAGAATGCAGAAAGTGCCGGATGCAATTGATCCGCGCACGCTTCTTGTCATCGGACTTGATCACCGTCCACGGCGCATCGGCGGTATCGGTATGGAAGAACATCGCCTCCTTGGCTGCTGTGTAGTCTTCCCACTTGTCCAGCGACTTGATGTCGATGGGCGACAGCTTCCAGTGCTTGAGCGGGTCGTCCCGGCGCGAGATGAAGCGGCGCAGCTGTTCTTCGCGGTTCACCGAGAACCAGTACTTGAACAGCAGGATGCCGCTGTTGCACAACATCCGCTCCAGCTCCGGCGCCTGGCGCATGAATTCCAGATATTGCAGCGGCGTGCAGAAGTCCATCACCTTTTCGACGCCGGCGCGGTTGTACCAGGAGCGGTCGAAGAACACCATTTCACCTGCCGTGGGCAGATGCTGGATGTAGCGCTGGAAGTACCACTGGCCTTTTTCCTGCTCGGAAGGCTTTTCCAGGGCAACGATGCGCGCACCACGAGGGTTGAGGTGCTCCATGAACCGCTTGATGGTGCCGCCCTTGCCTGCGGCATCGCGCCCTTCGAACAGGATCACCACGCGCTGGCCGGTTTCCTTCACCCAGCTCTGTACCTTCAGCAACTCGATCTGCAGCGCGTGCTTGGCCTTTTCGTAGTCCTGGCGACGCATGCGGGTGCGGTAGGGGTAGCTGGCCGGCAGGTGGGCCGAGGTGCTGTCTTCGTTGCTGCCCTTGGGGGCGGTGGCGACTTCCAGTGCAGCAGGTTGCTGGCTGATGCTGGTGATCGTCGGCTCCGGCTTGCGCTGGCGTGGGCGACGCGTGCGGGCAGAGGTGATGGCGGGCTCGCTGGGGGCGGGGAGCAGGAGGGGGGATTCTTCGCTCATGGAGGTCCTTGCGGGTCGAGTCGGATGTCCGTCTTCGATTGTGAAGGTGAGCGAGTGATAGCTATTTGATGTCTATCAATGAGACGTGAGGGGATTTGAGGATTGAAGCTGTTGGATTATGAAAATTCACAGACAACAAAAAACCCGCACTAGGCGGGTTTCTTGTTGTCGCTTCGGGTAACTTTGCAACCACCAGAAGCTTGAAGGTGGTGCCCAGAGACGGAGTCGAACCGCCGACACGAGGATTTTCAATCCTCTGCTCTACCGACTGAGCTATCTGGGCGACGAGGTGAATTAAATAGACTTTCAGACCGCTCGTCAACGACTTTTTGAAAAAATTTTAAATTAATTCCGTCGCTTACGTTCCGTGGGGTCATTCCGAAGGTGGAACGTAGCCTTCCGCCTGGGCGTATTCTTCGCCGGCGAAAAACTTGTCCATCTCGCCCTGGAGGAATTTGCGGTCCTCGGCGTTCATCATGTTCAGGCGCTTTTCGTTGATCAGCATGGTCTGGTGCTTCTGCCAGTCGGCCCAGGCTTTCTGCGAGATGTGTTCGAAGATGTCCTGGCCCTTGGCGCCGGGGTAGGGCGGGCGCTCCAGGCCTGGCAGTTCTTCTTTGTACTTGCGGCACATCACGGTGCGGGTCATCGGGCGTCTCCTGCAGTCAGTTCGTCGGCCGCGCGTTTGAGCAGCTTTTTCACCGGGGCGGCGAGGCCCAGGCGCGGCGGGGTGGCGAGGTTATACCAGAGCCAGTCGGCCTCGGCCACGTGCTGGCCGACCGGGTCGACGCGCACCAGCCAGGGCTCGATCGCCAGCTGGAAGTGGCTGAAGGTATGGGTCAGGCCGTCCATGGCGCGGCTGTCAGCCAGGCGCAGGCCGTGCTGGTAGGCCAGATCGTCGAGTTGGGCGATGTCGTCCAGCTCCGGCAGGCTCCACAAACCACCCCACAGGCCGCTGGACGGGCGGCGGTAAAGCAGGATGGCGCCTTCGTGGTTGGCCAGCAGTGGCATCAGTGTGCGGCGTTGCGGCAGTGCCTTGC
This sequence comes from Pseudomonas sp. UBA6753, assembly GCF_002453565.1. NCBI lineage: Bacteria > Pseudomonadati > Pseudomonadota > Gammaproteobacteria > Pseudomonadales > Pseudomonadaceae > Pseudomonas > Pseudomonas sp. UBA6753. The sequence continues at coordinate 143,622 of NZ_DKHD01000059.1, forward strand.
GCGGCTTGGGCTCGGGGTAGCGGGTTTCTTCACCGTGCAGGTGCGCTTCGCAGCCGCGCTGCAGCGGGCAGATCAGGCAACTGGGCTTGCTGCGGGTGCACAACGTGGCGCCCATGTCCATCATCGCCTGGGTGTAGTGGTTGGCTCGCTGCTGCGGGGTAAAGCGTTCGGCCGTGGCCCACAGCTGGTTGGCTACCTTGGGTTCGCCGGGGTAGCCGGCCTGGGCGGTGTAGCGGGCCAGCACGCGCTTGACGTTGCCGTCGAGGATCGGTGCGCGGATGCCCATGCTGATACTGGCGATCGCGCCGGCGGTGGAGCGGCCGATGCCGGGCAGCTCGGTGAGCTGCTCGACACTGCGCGGGAATTCGCCGCCATGCTGTTCGACCACGATCTTCGCGGCCTTTTGCAGGTTGCGTGCCCGGGTGTAGTAGCCCAGGCCCGTCCACAGGTGCAGCACCTCGTCCTCCGGCGCCTCGGCCAGGGCCTGCACGGTCGGCAGGGCCTGCATGAAGCGGTCGAAGTAGTTGAGCACGGTGCTGACCTGGGTCTGCTGCAACATGATTTCCGACACCCACACCCGGTACGGGTTGATGCCCTGTTGCCAGGGCAGGTCGTGCCGGCCGTGTTCGTCATACCAATCCAGCACTGCGCTGGAGAACTGCTCGGGGCTCATCGCTTGAACAGCCCCTTGAGCGCGTCTTTCAATTCCGGGCTCACTTTGTCTCCGAGTTTTTCATCGATCTTGTCTTGCAGGCGGTTGCCGGCCACCTTGGCGGCAACCTTGCCCAGGCCGTCCTGGTCCAGGCGGCAGGCTTTGGCGCCCAGCTCCAGCGGGCCGCGGCAGCGCAGCGGTATTTCGACACCCACATAGCGTTCGTTGACCTGGCAGGCCGGGTCCGGCATGGCGCGCTGGTCGCCTTCGACGACCACGCCAACGTTGTAGTCCATGCCCAGTACACGCAGGTCGAGGTCACCATGGCCATTGACGGTCAGGCCCGGAATGCGTGCCTTGAGGTCCGGGTTGTTGGCGACGCCATTGCGTACTACCAGGCTGCCACGCAGTTCCTGGAACGGGGTGTCCTTGCCGCGAGGCTCGCCGGTGAGCGATTTGCGGTTCAGCGTGGCGATGGCCTTGCACAGCTGCTGTTCCAGGTTGGCATTGACCAGCACGCCGTCGTTGATGACGAAGTTGGCGTTGCCGTTGAGGGTGTCGACCAGGGCCTTCTGGCTGTTGCCGGTGGCGGTCAGGTCGCTGGTCAGGGTCAGCAGGCCTTTGACCGGTGGCGTCTGTTCCTTGCCCTCGGTCTTGATGAAGTGTTCCACCGGCACCCGCTGGATGCTGGTGTTGACGCCCAGTTGCGGCACGGCAGGGCGCACGTCGACGGTGCCCTTGGCCTCGAAGGTGCCGTTGTACAGTTCACCGCGCAGGGTTTGCAGGGTCAGCAGGCCGCCCTGGCCGACGGCCTTGAGCTGGGCCTCTTCGATCGGCAGTTTGTCCAGGGTCAGCGAGCCGAAGGCCAGGTCGGCCTGCAGGTCGAGGGCGCGCAGGCGGTCGACCGGCAGCAGCTTGTCGTCGCTCCAGGCGACCTGGGTCGGGGCGTTGGGGAGCGGCGTGGTGCCAGGGCCGGCGACCGCGGTGGCTTCCTGTTGCTTGACCTCGGCCTGGCGCGCGGCGGTGGCGCCCTTGGCCTCTTCACTCTTGGCCGGCAGGTAGCGGTCGGCGTTGAAGGTGTCGCCCTTGAGCTGCAGGCGCAGTGCCTGTTTGGCGAAGTCTTCGACGGCCACGCGGCCACTGAAGGTGCTGTCGTCCAGCTTCACCGCCAGGTCTTCCAGGGCCAAGCTGTTCGGCGTGCCCTGCAGGCGGGTGACCAGTTCCAGCTTGGCGAAGGCCGCCGGGTCGTTGGTGGCCGGCAGCGGGCGGCCGATGCTGTCGAGGAAGGTGCGCAGGTCGAACTGGGCGATGGACAGGCCGCCGCTCAGCTGTGGCGCCTTGTCCAGGTCACGCAGGTTCAGCTCGCCCAGGGCGCGCAGCTGGTTGGCCGAGACTTTCAGGCCGTTCCACGAGGCGACATTGGCGGCCAGGTCGACCAGCAACTGGCCTTGGGCGGCGAAGGTCACGGTCTTGCCGCCGGTGGGCTCACCCGAGGTTTCGCCCGACAGGCGCATGTCTTCGAAGTTGTAGCGCTTGAGCTTGCGGTCGAAGCGCAGCTCGCCGGCCAGCTCGGTGCGGGCCTTGATGTTCGGCTGGCTGGCACTGAGGAAGGCGCTGGCCTTGAGCGGAATGTTCGCCCCTTCGTGGACCGGGCCGGTGCTCAGCTGGATGCTTTCGGCGCTGTAGCTCTGGCCGGTCTTGGCATCGGTGTACTGCACGCGGGCGTTGTTCACGGTCAGGCTGTCGATGTCCAGCTTGACGGCGCGTTCGTTGCTGGCGACCGGTGCTGACGCCTGTTCGGTCGGTGCCTGGGCCGGAGCACTGGCCTGCGCATCGGCGCTGGCGCCGTTCTGCGCGGGCAGCGGCTTGCCGATGTCTTCCCAGTTGCCATGGCCCTGTTCGTCACGGGCCAGGGTCAGGTTCAGGCCCTCGACGCGTACGTCGCTCATCTGCACTTCGCGGCGCAGCAGTGGCAGCACACGTACAGAAAGCCCGAGCATCTGCAGGTCGGCGAACGGCTCCTTGGGTTTGTTCAAGGTGGCAATGCTCGCTTCGTGCAACTCCAGGCCCAGCCACGGGAACAGGCTCCAGCCAATGTCACCGTTGAGGGTCAGCTCGACGTGAGCCTTGTCACGTGCCAGCTGGCGAATCTCGTCTTTGTAGTCGTTGGGATCGAAGAGGTGGGTCAGGGCGAAGCCCAGCGCCACGATGATCAGCAGCAACCCGAGAAGCCCTAGTCCCAGGATTTTGCCGAACGCTTTCATGGGCGAGTCCTTGTAGTCCGTTTTTGAAATTCAAGCGCCAGAGTATAGCGCCGCAGTGGTTGCCCCTGCGTATTCGACTAGAGATACAGGGCATTTCCTACGCGTACAGCAGATGGTACGGCTTTCGACAGCCATGATTTTGTCAGTTCCGAATGTGTGGCCTGTACTGGCCCTATCGCCGNNCTTGCCGGCGATAGGGCCGGTATAGGCAACATGACCGTTTCAGCCGAGCAAAAATTAACGATATCAGATTGCTTTCACGCTACTTGATGCTGCTACCCTTGCGCCGCTTTGCCTGCACCCTACCTATAAGAAGGATCTGATCCATGAGCAGTACCGTCGCGGCGGGGACCTTGGCCAGTGCGCCAGGCTTCCTGTCGAAGGAGCGCATCATCGCCCGTCCGGGCTTCAACCGCTGGCTGGTCCCGCCAGCCGCCCTGGCCATCCACCTGTGCATCGGCATGGCCTATGGCTTCTCGGTGTTCTGGCTGCCGCTGTCGCAAGCCCTCGGCATCACCGCCCCGGTTGCCTGCGCAGCGGACATGGGCTTCATGGCCCGTATGTTCAGCGCCGAATGCGATTGGCCGATTTCCATGTTGAGCTGGATCTACACCCTGTTCTTCGTCTTCCTCGGTTGCTCGGCGGCCGTGCTGGGTGGCTGGCTGGAACACGCCGGCCCGCGCAAGGCCGGCCTGGTGTCGGCGCTGTGCTGGTGCGGCGGCATGCTGATTTCAGCGATTGGCGTGAAAACCCATCAGCTGTGGCTGATGTGGCTGGGTTCCGGCGTAATCGGCGGTATCGGCCTGGGCCTGGGCTACATCTCGCCGGTGTCGACCCTGATCAAGTGGTTCCCGGACAAGCGCGGCATGGCCACCGGCATGGCGATCATGGGTTTCGGTGGCGGGGCCATGGTCGGTGCACCGCTGGCCACCGCGCTGATGGGCCATTTCGGCAATGCGCAGGAAGTGGGCGTGTGGCAGAGTTTCGTCGTCATGGCGGCGATCTACTTCGTGTTCATGACCGCCGGTGCCCTGGCGTATCGCGTACCGCCGACCGGCTGGAAGCCAGAAGGCTGGAGCGCCCCGGTGAAGAAAGCTGGCAACACCATGGTCACCGACCGCCATGTGCACGTCAGTGTGGCCTGGAAGACCCCGCAGTTCGCCTTGATCTGGTTGGTGCTGTGCCTGAACGTGTCGGCGGGTATCGGCATCCTCGGCATGGCTTCGCCGTTGCTGCAGGAAGTGTTCGCCGGCAAGCTGCTGGGCAACGGGCTGAGCTTCAGCGAGCTGAACAGCGCCCAGTTGGCGCAGATTGCCGCGATTGCCGCCGGCTTCACCGGCCTGCTGAGCCTGTTCAACATCGGCGGGCGGTTCTTCTGGGCGTCGTTCTCGGACTACATTGGCCGCAAGAACACCTATTTCGCCTTCTTTGCCCTGGGCGTGGGCTTGTACAGCCTGGTGCCGAACATGGGGCACCTGGGTAACGTGGCGCTGTTCGTGGCGGCTTTCTGCATCATTCTGTCGATGTACGGTGGTGGCTTTGCCACGGTACCGGCCTACCTGGCCGACCTGTTCGGCACGCAGATGGTCGGCGCCATTCATGGCCGCCTGCTGACCGCCTGGGCGGCGGCTGGGGTGCTGGGACCGGTGCTTATCACCTACCTGCGCGAGTACCAGTTGGCGGCCGGGGTGGAGCGTGCGGCTGCTTATGACATGACCCTCTACATCCTCGCCGGCCTGCTGGTGCTGGGCTTTGTCTGCAACATGCTGGTGCGGCCGGTGGCCGACAAGCATTTCATGAGCGATGCCGAACTGGCTGCCGAGCGGGCGTTGAGCCATGACAAGGGCGCCGACGGGGCGCGCTCGCTGGAGTGGAAAGCGGCGCCGGGTAGCCTGCCGCTGGTGTTGCTGGCCTGGGCGGTGGTGGTCGTGCCGTTGGCCTGGGGCGTTTGGATTACCCTGCAGAAGACGGCTGTGCTGTTCCATTGATCAGTGGTAAAACCGGCTGACTTTGCTGGCTGTACCGGCCCTATCGCCGGCGAGCCAGCTCCCACAGGTACGCCACAGGCCTGGAAGATTGTGAGGTCCCTGTGGGAGCTGGCTTGCCGGCGATAGGGCTGCAAAGCAGCCCCAGGCCACCCGGTTGTATAGACCTGTAACGGTATCCAGCCTGCGTAATTCCTCGTTCTGCCATATGTCATCCGCGTTTCAAGCCGGCGCGTTCTAGGCCTATAATGAAGCCCTTTTCGCCTAATGATTTTGCGGAGCTGGTGATGGTCGAACGTAAGGCTTCCGTCGAGCGCAATACCCTGGAAACCCAGGTCAAGTGCTCGATCAACCTCGATGGCAGTGGCAAGGCCCGATTCGATATCGGTGTGCCTTTCCTTGAACACATGCTGGACCAGATTGCCCGCCATGGGCTGATCGATCTGGATATCGAGTGCAAGGGTGACACGCATATCGACGATCACCATACCGTCGAAGACGTCGGCATCACCCTGGGCATGGCATTCGCCCAGGCCATCGGTGACAAGAAGGGCATCTTCCGCTACGGCCACGCCTATGTGCCGCTGGACGAAGCGCTGTCGCGCGTGGTCATCGACTTCTCCGGTCGCCCGGGCCTGCAGATGCACGTGCCATACACCCGCGCCAGCGTAGGTGGCTTCGACGTCGACCTGTTCCAGGAGTTCTTCCAGGGCTTCGTCAACCACGCCCTGGTGACCCTGCACATCGACAACCTGCGGGGCCACAACACCCACCACCAGATCGAGACCGTGTTCAAGGCTTTCGGCCGCGCCCTGCGCATGGCCATCACCCTCGACGAGCGCATGGCCGGGCAGATGCCTTCCACCAAAGGGTGCCTGTAAATGCAGACGGTAGCCGTAATCGACTATGGCATGGGCAACCTGCACTCGGTGGCCAAGGCGCTCGAGCATGTAGGGGCCGGTAAGGTGCTGGTCACCAGCGATGCCACGGTCATCCGCGAAGCCGACCGCGTGGTATTCCCGGGCGTGGGCGCGATTCGCGACTGCATGGCCGAAATCCGCCGCCTGGGCTTCGACAGCCTGGTGCGCGAAGTCAGCCAGGACCGCCCGTTCCTCGGCATTTGCGTGGGTATGCAGGCACTGCTCGACCACAGCGAAGAAAACGACGGTGTCGACTGCATCGGCATGTTCCCCGGCCAGGTGCGCTTCTTCGGCAAAGACCTGCAAGAAGACGGCGAGCACCTGAAGGTGCCGCACATGGGCTGGAACGAAGTTGGCCAGACCAACGACCACCCGCTGTGGCACGACATCCCCGACCGCGCGCGGTTCTACTTCGTGCACAGCTACTACATCAATGCCGGCAAGCCGGCCCAGGTGGTCGGCCGCGGCCATTACGGTGTCGATTTCGCCGCTGCGCTGGCCGATGGCTCGCGCTTTGCCGTGCAGTTCCACCCGGAGAAGAGCCATACCCATGGCCTGCAGCTGCTGCAGAACTTCGTGGCCTGGGACGGGCGCTGGTAAATGAGCAGGTCGAAGACCAAGGCCCCGGTCATCACCCTGGCCCCCGAGCAGGAGCGCGAAGCGCTGCACACGCTCAAGCGCTTCCTCGAAGACCGTTTCGAGCTGGAGCTGGGGTCGTTCGAAGTGGCCGAAGTCCTCGAGCTGTTCAGCAAAGAAATAGCACCCCTTTACTACAACAGGGCGATTGCCGATGTTCAGCTGCACCTCAAGGAGCGGTTCGAGAGCATCGAAAGCGATCTGTGGGCGCTCGAGAAGCCCTGAAAACCCAAGAACAGACAGGTTCCCAAGATGCTGATTATCCCCGCTATCGATCTGAAGGACGGTGCCTGCGTGCGCCTGCGCCAGGGCCGCATGGAAGACTCCACGGTATTTTCCGACGACCCGGTGAGCATGGCCGCCAAGTGGGTCGAGGGTGGCTGCCGCCGCCTGCACCTGGTCGACCTCAACGGCGCCTTCGAAGGCCAGCCGGTCAACGGTGAAGTGGTCACCGCCATTGCCAAGCGCTACCCGACCCTGCCGATCCAGATCGGCGGTGGCATCCGCTCGCTGGAAACCATCGAGCACTACGTCAAGGCTGGCGTCAGCTACGTGATCATCGGCACCAAGGCGGTCAAGCAGCCGGAGTTCGTCGCCGAAGCGTGCAAGGCCTTCCCGGGCAAGGTCATCGTTGGCCTGGACGCCAAGGATGGCTTCGTCGCCACCGACGGCTGGGCTGAAGTGAGCTCGGTGCAGGTCATCGACCTGGCCAAGCGTTTCGAGGCCGATGGCGTCTCGGCGATCGTCTACACCGACATCGCCAAGGACGGCATGATGCAGGGCTGCAACGTGCCTTTCACCAAGGCATTGGCAGAAGCTACCTCGATCCCGGTGATCGCCTCGGGCGGCATCCACAACCTGGGCGACATCAAGGCCCTGCTGGACGCCAAGGCCCCGGGCATCATCGGCGCCATCACCGGCCGTGCCATCTACGAAGGCACCCTCGATGTCGCCGAGGCCCAGGCCTTCTGCGACAACTACCAAGGCTGAGGACTGAACCATGGCACTGGCCAAGCGCATCATCCCTTGCCTGGACGTGGACAACGGCCGGGTGGTCAAGGGCGTCAAGTTCGAGAACATCCGTGATGCCGGCGACCCGGTGGAAATCGCCCGTCGCTACGACGAGCAAGGTGCCGACGAAATCACCTTCCTCGACATCACCGCCAGCGTCGATGGCCGCGACACCACGCTGCATACCGTCGAGCGCATGGCCAGCCAGGTGTTCATCCCGCTGACCGTGGGCGGTGGCGTGCGCACCGTGCAGGACATCCGCAACCTGCTCAATGCTGGTGCCGACAAGGTCTCGATCAACACGGCCGCGGTGTTCAACCCGGAGTTTGTCGGCGAGGCCGCGGACCGTTTCGGTTCGCAGTGCATCGTTGTCGCCATCGACGCCAAGAAGGTTTCCGGGCCGGGTGAGCAGCCGCGCTGGGAGATTTTTACCCACGGCGGGCGCAAGCCTACCGGGCTGGATGCCGTTGAATGGGCGAAGAAGATGGAAGGCCTGGGAGCCGGCGAGATCCTGCTGACCAGCATGGATCAGGACGGCATGAAGAACGGCTTCGACCTGGGTGTTACCCGTGCGATCAGTGATGCGCTGGGTATTCCGGTGATTGCCTCGGGCGGGGTGGGTAACCTGCAGCACCTGGCTGACGGCATTCTGGAAGGGCATGCCAGTGCGGTGCTGGCGGCCAGTATCTTCCACTTTGGTGAGTACACGGTGCCGGAAGCCAAGGCCTACATGGCTTCGCGCGGGATCGTCGTTCGCTGATCGATTAATTGGGGCTGCTTTGCAGCCCATCGCCGGCAAGCCAGCTCCCACAGGGACCGCACAAGGCTCAGGGCCTGCGCTGCCAATGTGGGAGCTGGCTTGCCGGCGATGGGCCGCAACGCGGCCCCAATGGCATCAACCGTGGTTCTTGCCGAGCAATGCGTGATACAGCTCGGTATCCCCAAGAATCCCCACCACCTTGTCGTTATCCTGCAACACCAGCTTGTTGCCGGTCTGATAACGAATCTGCAGCGCCTCGCGCATGCCGATATCAGCATTGACCAACGTTGGGCGGCGGCCCAGCAGCTCCACATCCTGCCCTGGTGCCCAGTTTTGCAGGTCAAGCCCGTTCTGCCCCTGGCGTGCGCGCTTGATCGAGCCGCCTTCGCCAAGGTCCAGCCACGAGTCGATGCCGGGGTCCAGGCACACCGAACCGTTCACCCGCTTGCAGTTGTCCAGGCTGCGCATCAGGCTGCGCCCGCACAGCACGTTCAGTGGGTTGGTATGGGCAACAAAGGTACGCACATACTCGTCGGCCGGGTTGAGCACGATCTCTTCCGGCTTGCTGTACTGGATGATCCGCCCGTCCTTCATGATGGCGATGCGGCTACCCAGTTTCAGCGCCTCGTCCAGGTCGTGGCTGACGAACACGATGGTCTTGCTCAGCTTGGCCTGCAGGCCCAGCAACTCGTCTTGCAGGCCCTGGCGGATCAGCGGGTCTAGTGCCGAGAACGGTTCGTCCATCAGCAGGATGTCGGCATCCATCGCCAGCGCCCGGGCCAGGCCCACGCGCTGCTGCATGCCGCCAGACAGTTCGTCCGGCTTCTTGTTGCGCCACTGGGTCAGGCCCACCAGCTCGAGCTTCTCGTCGACCAGCTTGCGCCGTTCCTTCTCGGGGCGGCCCTGCATTTCCAGGCCAAAGCTGATGTTTTCGCGCACCGTCAGCCAGGGCATCAGGGCGAACTTCTGGAACACCATGGCAATGCGCTTGGTGCGCATCATCTTCAGCTCGGCGGGGGTGCAGTGGGCAATGTCGATGTGCTTGCCTTCGTGCTCGACGAACAGCTTGCCGCGGCTGACGGTGTTCAGGCCGTTGATGCAGCGCAGCAAACTCGACTTGCCAGAACCGGACAGGCCCATCAGCACGCAGATCTCGCCCTTCTGGATATCCAGGTTGGCTTTTTCGACACCCACCACCAGGCCGGTCTGCTTGAGGATCTGCTCGCGGGTCTGGCCTTGGTCGAGCAGGGCCAGCGCTTCGCGCGGCTTGTTGGAGAAGATGACGTCGACGTCTTCGAAACGAATGATGCTCATGCTTCACCCCTTACCGGCAGGTCCGGTTGCTTGCAGATACGGTCGAGCATGATCGCCAGCAGCACGATCGCCAGGCCCGCTTCGAAGCCCAGGGAAATATCGGCGGTGTTCAGTGCGTTGACCACAGGTTTGCCCAGGCCGTCAGCGCCGACCAGGGCGGCAATCACCACCATCGACAGCGACAGCATGATGCACTGGGTAACGCCGGCGGCGATGCTTGGCATCGCGTGCGGCAGTTCGATACGGGTGAGCAGCTGGCGCCGCGAGCAGCCAAAGGCCTTGCCGGCGTCCATCAGCTCCTGCGGGACGTCGCAGATGCCCAGATAGGTGAGACGGATCGGCGCGGCGATGGCGAACACCACCGTCGAGATCAGCCCCGGCACCACACCCAGGCCGAACAGGGTCAGGGTGGGGATCAGGTAGACGAAGGTAGGTACCGTCTGCATCAGGTCGAGTACCGGGCGCATGGCGGTATAGAACATCGGTTTGTGCGCGGCGACGATGCCCAGTGGCACGCCGATGGCCACGCAAACCACTGTGGCGAAGGTGACCTGCGCCAGGGTTTCCATGGTTTCCTGCCAGTAACCCAGGTTGAGGATCAGCAGGAACGAAAGAGCAACGAATGCGGTCAGCGCCCACTTGCGCTGGATAAAATGCGCCAAGGCGGCGAACAGAGCGATGAGCACGAACGGATTGAAGAAAGTCAGGGCACTGGTTACGCCATGGATCATGAACTCCAGGCCTTGCGCGATGGCATCGAAGTAATTCGCGCCGTTCTGGGTCAGCCACTCGACGAACGACGCGATGTACTGGCCCAGGGGTATTTTCTGATCGATAAGCATGATAGCGAGCTTCCACCTGCATAGATTGAAATCAACCCGGGGCAGGCACGGGCCTGCCCCGAGGTAGCGCTATTGCGTATTTCGTTATTGCGTCAGCTTGGCCTTGGCCGCCTCAAGGCCGGGTTTGCCATCCACGGTGGTTACGCCGGCCAGCCAGGCATCCAGTTTGCCAGGGTTGTCCTTGAGCCACTTCTTGGCCGCCGCCTCGGGTTTCATCTTGTCGTCCAGGACATAGCCCATCATGGTGCTTTCATCCTTGAGCTCGAACGACAGGTTCTTCAACAGCTGGCCAACGTTGCTGCATTCCTGCACATAACCCTTGCGGGTGTTGGTCAATACGGTCGCCTTGCCGAAGTCGGGGCCGAAGAACTCGTCCCCGCCGGTCAGGTACTGCATCTTGAAGCGGGTGTTCATCGGGTGCGGTTCCCAGCCGAGGAACACCAGCGCATCGCCGCGTTTCTGCGCGCGGTCGACCTGCGACAGCATGCCGGCCTCGCTGGACTGGACGATCTTGAAGCCGGCGTCCTTCAGGCCGAAGGCGTTCTTGTCGATCATGCTCTGGATGGTGCGGTTGCCATCGTTGCCGGGCTCGATGCCGTAGATCTTGCTGTCGAGTTCTTTCTTGAACTTGGGAATGTCGCTGAAATCCTTCAGGCCCTTGTCATACAGCGCCTGGGGCACTGCCAGGGTGTACTTGGCGTTTTCCAGGTTGGCGCGCACTGTTTCTACAGTACCGGCGTCGCGGTACTGCTTGATGTCGTTCTCCATGGTCGGCATCCAGTTGCCGAGAAACACGTCCAGGTCCTTTCCGGTGGCCAGCGACTTGTAGGTCACCGGTACCGAGATCATGGTGGTGTGGGTCTTGTAACCCAGTGCTTCGAGCACAACGCTGGTGGTCGCGGTGGTTACCGTGATGTCGGTCCAGCCGACATCCGAGAACCGTACCGTCTGGCATTGCTCGGGTTCGGCGGCCTGGGCCAGCAAAGGCGCGGACAGCAACGCAACCAGCAACAGCGAGGGTGAACCTTTCATGGATGGACTCCTGTGATTTTGTCTTCGGGTTCGCGTGGGTCGCCGGGCTTTCTCAGGGTCCGGTCGACCAGGCCTGCAGAGGGCAGGATGCGTGGCCGTGCTTTACGAGTCGCTTTCGATAATCCTCCAGCGCTGGGCAATCGCCTACTGGTGGGGTCGTAACCAGTACGGAACGGGTCGTATCCAGTATGGGCGATGTCGCTTATGGATTTTTCCACCCCCTCAGCCGCATTTTTACGTCACCAGGCCGCCGGAAAGCGGCGTGGCGAGGGTAGCTCCCCGGTAAAAAACAGCGCGGCGCTGCTGGACAAAAGTACGTCGGTTGCAGACGGCGAGGGGGTTGGTAAAAGCCCGATGATGCGTGCATTCAAGGCGGCCCGCTGCTTCAGCCTAGCAGCTGCCCCGCCCTGCGCATGGCGCGCAGAGACAAGCCCAGCAAGAGGTGATTCGACAATGGCCATCAGCGTGTTCGACCTGTTCAAGATCGGTGTCGGGCCCTCCAGCTCCCACACCGTCGGCCCCATGCGTGCTGGCGCCCTGTTCGTTCAGGGCCTGCGCGAACGCGGCGAGCTGGAACGTGTGAAGCGGATCGAAGTGCGCCTGTATGGCTCGCTGTCGGCCACGGGTGTGGGGCATGGCACCGACAATGCCACCATCATGGGCCTGATGGGTGAATGGCCTGACGCCATCGACCCGACCCAGATCGCACCGCGTATCGCCGACCTGCGCGAAACCAACACCCTGCAGCTGGACAGCCGCCTGCCCATCGAATTCGTCTGGGCCCGCGACATGCTGCTGCTGGACGAGAACCTGCCGTACCACCCCAACGCGATGACCCTGATTGCCGAAGGCGAGCAGGGCGAGCTGCACCGCGACACCTACTACTCGGTGGGTGGCGGCTTCGTGGTCGATGCCGCCCAGGCCGCCAGCGGCGTGCTGGATGCCGACCAGACGGTGCTGCCGTACGACTTCAACAGCGCCGCCGAACTGCTGCGCCTGTGCAAGCAAAACGACCTCAGCGTGTCGCAATTGATGATGGCCAACGAGAAGGTCTGGCGCAGCGAGGAAGAGATCCGCGCCGGCCTGCACAAGCTCTGGGAAGCCATGCAGGAGTGCGTCAACAACGGCCTGAAGTACGAAGGCACGCTGCCCGGCGGGTTGAACGTGCGCCGCCGCGCCGCCAAGCTGCATCGCAGCCTGCAGGAAATCGGCAAGCCCAACGTGATCGGCTCGACCATGAGCGCCATGGAGTGGGTCAACCTGTTCGCCCTGGCGGTCAACGAAGAAAACGCCGCCGGCGGGCGCATGGTTACCGCGCCGACCAACGGTGCGGCGGGCATCATCCCGGCGGTGTTGCACTACTACATGCGCTTCAGCGATGCGGTGGACGAGTCCAGCGTGGTCGACTTCTTCCTCGGTGCTGCCGCGGTGGGCATCCTGTGCAAGAAGAACGCGTCGATCTCCGGTGCCGAAGTGGGTTGCCAGGGTGAAGTCGGTTCGGCTTGCGCCATGGCCGCGGCGGGCCTTGCCGAAGTGCTGGGTGCGACCCCGCCACAGGTGGAGAACGCTGCCGAGATCGCCCTGGAGCACAACCTGGGCCTGACCTGTGACCCGGTCGGCGGGTTGGTGCAGGTGCCGTGCATCGAGCGCAACGCGATTGCCGCGGTAAAGGCCATCAACGCGGTGCAGATGGCCCTGCGTGGTGATGGCGAGCACTTCATTTCCCTCGACCAGGTGATCCGCACCATGCGCGATACCGGGGCCGACATGCACGACAAGTACAAAGAGACCTCGCGCGGTGGTTTGGCGGTCAGCGCAATCGAGTGCTGATAGCTTGATCTGACCTCAAGGGCCTCTTCGCGGGCACGCCCGCTCCCACAGGAACTGTGCAATCCCTGTGGGAGCGGGCGTGCCCGCGAAGGGGCCCTTGAGATTGAAACAGGTGCAGTACGCAAGCCAATGCCACCTTATGGTGCAGTACGGCGCATACCGATCGTCGGGTGTCGTTATCAGTGTGGGCGTTGTCGGTGACACTCATGAGTGTCGTTTCTGGGCATCCTACACTGCGCATGTCACCAAATTGCTCAGCCGTTACACGCACAGCGCCTAGCACGCCAGTTCCACGAAGATTGGCCAACTCGATCAAAGCACCTGATTTGCCTGACAAAGGCGTCGTTTTCAGGTTTTTTTGGATAGCCGTTCAATTTCAGGCACGGCGTTTGCGTTGAGATTGGCACCAAGGCCCCTGCACATGAACCGGGGCCATACATAACAAGAAATCAGTGCTCGCCTGAGGCACACCCTGCATTTGTGTGAGGAGAAATCGCGATGACGTCGTACACCTCCGGGAACCCAACCCAGAACCGCACAGCCCCCCAGTCCATCGGGTTTCTCCTACTGGACAATTTCACCCTCATTTCCCTGGCATCGGCCGTCGAGCCGCTGCGCATGGCCAACCAGCTTTCCGGCCGCGAGCTGTACCGCTGGCACACCCTCACCGCCGATGGGGGACAGGTGTGGGCCAGCGATGGCTTGCAGATAACCCCTGACGCCGCCATGCACAGTGCGCCCCCCATCGATACCGTGATTGTCTGTGGCGGCGTGGGCATCCAGCGCAGCGTTACCCGCGAGCATGTCACCTGGTTGCAAACCCAGGCCCGTCAGTCGCGCCGTCTGGGCGCGGTATGTACCGGTAGCTGGGCCTTGGCCTGTGCCGGGCTGCTGGATGGTTTCGATTGCAGCGTGCACTGGGAATGCCTGGCGGCCATGCAGGAGGCCTACCCGCGGGTCAACATGAGCACCCGCCTGTTCACCCTCGACCGTAACCGCTTCACCAGCTCCGGCGGCACTGCGCCGCTGGACATGATGTTGCACCTGATCAGCCGCGACCACGGCCGTGAACTGTCGGCTGCGATTTCCGAAATGTTCGTCTACGAGCGCATACGCAACGAGCAGGATCACCAGCGCGTGCCGCTCAAGCACATGCTTGGCACCAACCAGCCGAAGCTGCAGGAAATCGTCGCGCTGATGGAGGCCAACCTCGAAGAGCCGATCGACCTGGATGAACTGGCGGTATACGTGTCGGTATCGCGCCGGCAGCTCGAGCGCCTGTTCCAGAAGTACCTACACTGTTCGCCGTCGCGTTACTACCTGAAGCTGCGCCTGATCCGCGCCCGGCAGCTGCTGAAGCAGACGCCGATGTCGATCATCGAAGTGGCGTCGGTGTGCGGCTTCGTGTCTACCCCGCACTTCTCCAAGTGCTACCGCGAATATTTCGGCATTCCGCCGCGTGACGAGCGCGTGGGCTCCAACACCGCACAGCAGGTGGCGATGATGCCGATTCCGCAGGCCATGACCCTGTCGCCGCACAGCGGGCCGATGGCGGCCCTGAGCCAGGCGCGCAACGAGTCGACCTTTGCCAGCGTAAGGCTCTGAAACGGAGCCGGCCTCTTCGCGGGCTTGCCCGCTCCCACAGGAGGTGCACAGTGTTTGAAATCTGTGCAATCCCGGTGGGAGCGGGCAAGCCCGCGAAGAGGCCGGTGCAGGAAACTTCAGCCGCGCTTGTTGAACTGCGCCAACGCTGGCAACAGCTGTTTGTCGATGGCCTGGCGCACCGCCGGCAGGATCGTCGCACTACCGGTATACATCTGCTCCACCATCCCCTTCAGCGCCCGTGCATTGGGCTCGGTCAGCCCACGCACCACCGCTTCGCACGCCTGCTCGGCAGTAGCCCCGGCCGGAATCTCGAACCCGCGCGCGCGCAGGTGGCCTGCCAGATCGTCCTGGTCAATCAAATCCGCATGCATCATGGCTGTTGTCCCTTTTATCGCTAAGAGAGTGCTGCTGTGATTTACGACCGATTCTGTGACGCCGGCGACATGCCCGCAACAACAGAATGGCGCCATGGCTGCTTTGGCTAAGAACAGGTCGTTCCCGGCTAAATCCACCTGCCGGGAAGTGCGCAAACTCAAGCCATCTACCGCAACGGAGGGTTTGGTCACCCTCCTTCGTGCACAGTGGATGTTGCTCGCTCTTGGCCCCGGATGCTCACGGCTTTCCGGGGTTATTTTTTTGCCCGCCTACTAGTAGTTCTACGCGTTGTGGCAACGTCTTGCCGGGGTTGTAGTGGGAGCTCATTCCCCAACGATGGCAATGCCGATGCAAAATCCATTCAAAACCAGTTTGCTCCTGATGGTTCTTTCGCTGCCGATAGAAACGATGGCATCAGAGCACCAAACCTTCGGGCATGCAGAAGAGTCGAACATACTGTTCACTTCCAAGCCTGTGCTGAACTCCAAGGCTTCGCCACCGCCGCCTGGTGATTCCTCTTCCAGAAAGCTCCACCCAGATGAACGCGCCATCAAGGAAATTCGCCTCGTCGATGTGAGGTTTGACCGGGTGACGGCGAAAACCAAGTCGCTATCTATTCCCCTTCCAACTGGGCATACAGTGCACTTTGATCTGCTGAGGACATCCGAGGTCGGCTTCGACATGCTGGGTTGGGTTGGGCGGGCGTCCTCAACGGCGCCTGCGGGCCCATTCGATTGGGTGTCGCTGGTACGCTATGACAACGGCCTGGTTGGCAATATCAACGTCGACGGCCAGTTCTACCGAATTGAACCTGTGGGGGCCGGGGAACATGCTCTGCTCACGCTTGACCCTGCCCGCCTGCCACCGTTGGCCGAGCCCGTCCTGGATCATCCCGACGCGGTTGAGCTGCTGCAAGACGCGGCGTCTGCTGAGTCGACCTCCAGCAACATCAGGGTATTGTTCGTAACCACCAACCAATCCAGAGCCGCTCATCCAGCGCATCGGGCGAAACTGGCGCTTGCGTTGCAAGATGCCAACCAATACATGATCAACAGCCTCGTACCGATTAATTTCGAACTGGCGGGCTATTACGATGCTCCGTATGACGAAGCAGACAAGACCTATTCCCAGCAGCTTGCAGACATGAAGGCAACTGAGCCTCTGGGCAAGTTGATTGATCCTCACAGGGAGGTGCATCGAGCGGACCTGGTCTCGATGTTATCTACAGTCTCGTCAGTCTGTGGCGTGGCCAATCTCAATGCGCAAAAAACCAGAGCCTTCTCGGTGGTGAGCTGTTTCGGGGCGCTCGGGCATGAGCTGGGCCACAACCTGGGGGCCATGCACAAATGGCCTGAAGAAGAGAGCTGGAACGTGCCCCCGTATGCGTTCGGTTACCGTCATGAAGCCCCCAAGTTTCATACTCAAATGGTGACTTCGCATGGCGCGATACCTTACTTTTCCAACCCTCAGGTGATCAATGAGGGGGTGCCGGTTGGTGACCCCCTGCATGGCGACACGGCGCGAAGGTTCAATGAACGCAGGACGGTCATCGAGAACTTCTACCCTTGAACGCGGACCCTTGGCGCATCCTTCACGAAGTTACGTCGTTAGCTTTATCAGCCGGCCCACATACTGGGGGGGCGGGAGAGTGCGACAGGCTTCAGCCAACTGACGAAGCAGAGCGGTGCTGTTATCGCTGAACGGCGCCGACTTCGGCCCCGCCAGGTCTACATGCAGCAGCATCTGCTCACTGGCCGCCAGCGCTTCGTCGAACCCTGCCCGGTGCAGGCTGTGGTAGACATGCAGGCGCTTGCGGTCGAAGCCGATGATCTGCGTCTGCACCCATACCTCGGTGCCCAGCTTCACTTCGTGCAGGTAGTTGATGTGCGCCTCCAGGGTGAACAGCGAGTTACCGCTCTGGCCGCGGCTGTCGGCATCCAGGCCGATGCGCTCCATCAGCGCGTCGGTGGCGTAGCTGAAGATCAGCAGGTAGAAGGCATCGCGCAGGTGCCCGTTATAGTCGACCCAGTCCTCCTGGACTGGAGTGCGGTAGGTGATCAGTGCGGGCATCGCGGTCTCCTCAGTCGCCGAAAGCCATACCGTGCTTGGCCTTGCTGGTCTTCACCGCTTCCAGCACTGCCAACAGGGTGTCATCACGATAGCGCTCCAGCGCGGCGATGCTGCGGTCGCCCAGTTGCTCGGAGGTGCCTTCGACCACATCGTCGATCAGCTTGTCGGTCAGCTCTGGTGCCGGCAGGTAAGTCCACGGCAGCTGCAGCGCCGGGCCGAACTGGGCCATGAAGTGACGCATGCCTGCGTCCCCACCGGCCAGGGTGTAGGTGAGGAACGTGCCCATGAACGACCAGCGCAGGCCGGCGCCGAAGCGGATGGCATCGTCGATTTCGCCGGTGCTGGCCACGCCATCGTTGACCAGGTGCAGGGCCTCGCGCCACAGGGCTTCGAGCAGGCGGTCGGCGATGAATCCGGGCACTTCCTTGCGTACATGCAGCGGGCGCATGCCCAGGGCGGTGTAGATGGTCTTGGCAGCTTCGATGGCCTCGGGGACGGTGCGGTTGCCGCCGACGATTTCCACCAGCGGCAGCAGGTACACCGGGTTGAACGGGTGGCCGACCACGCAGCGCTCGGGGTGGGTGGCCGACTCGTAGAACTCGCTGGGCAGCAGGCCCGAGGTGCTGGAACCGATGATCGCGTCGGGTTTGGCGGCAGCGCTGATCTTTGCGTGCAGGTCGAGCTTCAGGTCCAGGCGTTCAGGGGCGCTTTCCTGGATGAAATCGGCGTCGCGGACGCATTCCTCGATGGTGGTAACGAACTTCAGGCGGTCTTGTGAAGCGCCTGGGGTCAGGCCTTGCTTTTCCAGTGCCGGCCAAGCGTTGGCGATGCGCTTGCGCAACGCCTGCTCGGCGCCTGGCGCCGGGTCCCAGGCGACCACGTCCAGCCCGTGGGCCAGGGCGCGCGCGACCCAGCCGCTGCCGATCACGCCACTACCCAGGGCAGCGAAGGTCTTGATCTCGGTGATGAAGGTCATGTTGGGCTCCTGAAAGTGTCAGCGGCGTTTGAGGTTCATCTTTTCCCGGCCTTCGGCCGGGGTCAGCACACGGGCGCCAAGGCGCGAAATGATTTCCACCGCGCGCTCGACCAACTGGCCGTTGCTGGCCAGCACGCCACGGTCCAGGTACAGGTTGTCCTCCAGGCCCACCCGCACGTTGCCGCCCAGCAGCACCGCCTGGGCGGCCATCGGCATCTGCATGCGGCCGATGCCGAACCCGGCCCAGGTGACGTTGGCCGGCAGGTTGTCGACCATCGCCTTCATGGTGGTGGTATCGGCCGGCGCGCCCCACGGGATGCCCAGGCACAGCTGGAACAGCGGGTCGTCGAGCAGGCCTTCCTTCATCATCTGCTTGGCGAACCACAGGTGGCCGGTGTCGAAGATTTCCAGCTCGGCTTTTACCCCCAGCTCGGTAATGCGCTTGGCGCCGGCGCGCAGTTGCGCCGGAGTGGAGACGTAGATCGAGTTGCCGTCGCCGAAGTTGAGGGTGCCGCAGTCGAGCGTGCAGATTTCCGGCAACAGCGCTTCGACATGGGCCAGGCGTTCCAGTGGGCCGATCAGGTCGGTACCCGGGCCGAATTCCAGCGGTGTTTCACCCGGGCCGATTTCCAGGTCGCCACCCATGCCCGCGGTAAGGTTGACGATGATGTCCACGTCGGCTTCGCGGATGCGTTCCATGACCTCGCGATACAGCGCCACGTCACGGCTGAAGCGGCCGGTTTGCGGGTCGCGCACGTGGCAGTGGACCACGGTGGCGCCGGCTTTGGCGGCCTCTACGGCAGATTCGGCGATCTGCTTGGGGGTGACTGGAACAAGGTGGCTTTTCGAGGCGGTGTCGCCGGCGCCGGTGAGGGCGCAGGTGATGATGACGTCGTGGTTCATGGCTTGGTTCCTTGTGGTAACCGTTGTGGCCTTTTCGCGGGCACGCCCGCTCCCACAGGGGCTGCGCAGACCTTGACCTTTGCGCTGTACCTGTAGGAGCAGCCTTGTGCTGCGAAAGAGGCCTGTCAGTTGGCAGTGAGGTTGAGGTTGTCGGCAGCCGGCTTGCCATCGAAGGTGGTCACACCCTCGAGCCAGCGGGCCTTGTCCTCGGGGTGGTCCTTGAGCCACTGGCGGGCCGACTCCAGTGCATCCTTGTGGTCGAGCAGCGGCTGCATCATGCGGCTCTCGTCCTCGGCGCTGAAGTTCAGGTTGGCCAGCAGGCGGTGGGCGTTGGGGCAGCGTTCGGCGTAGTCCGGCGCGGTCACCGTCCACACTGTCGCGCGGCCTTCGTCCGGGCCCAGGGCGTCCTGGCTGTCGCCCAGGTAGACCATGTCGATATTCACGTTCATCGGGTGCGGTGCCCAGCCGAAGAACACCACGGCTTCGTTGCGCCGCACCGCGCGGTCGACGGCGGCGAGCATGCCGGCCTCGCTGGACTCGACCAGCTGGAACTTGCCCAGGCCGAACTGGTTCTTGGCGATCATCGCCTTGATCTGGGTGTTGGCGCCGGAACCCGGTTCGATGCCGTATATTTTCCCGCCCAGTTCCTTTTCGAACTTGTGGATGTCGGCGAAGGTCTTCAGGCCCTTGTCGGCCAGGTACTTGGGCACTGCCAGGGTGGCGCGGGCGTCTTCCAGGCTGGGTTTGTCGAGCACCTTGACCTGCTTGGCGTCGACGAACGGGGTGATGGTCTGGGTCATGATCGGGTTCCAGTAACCCAGGAACATGTCCAGGCGTTTGTCGCGGATGCCGGCGAAGATGATCTGCTGCGAGGCGCTGGTCTGTTTGGTCTGGTAGCCAAGGCCATCGAGCAGCACCTGGGCCATGGCGCTGGTGGCGATGACGTCGGTCCAGTTGACCACGCCCAGACGGACGTTCTTGCAGGCCGCAGGCTCGGCGGCGAATAGTGGGGAAGTGGCGATGCTGCTCAGGGCAAGGGTCAACAGGCTGCGGCGGATCAAGCTGTGCATGGTGGCTCTCCATCGGCAGTGCATATTGTTATTGGGGGTCGACCTCTCTGGGCCGTATGAAGAAGCTACGCTGCTGTCAGGGTGGAAAATCGCACCCTGGCGACCAACATTTGCACGGAGGCGACCACCTTTGCCGTGGAGCATGCAATGCCGCAAATCATTCACTTCCTGTTGTTGCCCGGGTTCTCGGCCATGGGTTTCATCAGCGCCCTGGAGCCACTGCGGGTGGCCAATCGTTTCAAGGGCCCGCTGTATCGCTGGCAGGTATTGAGCCTGGACGGTGGGGCGGTGCAGGCCAGCAATGGCATGTCGGTGAACGCCGATGCAGCGCTGGCGGCGGGCGAGCCTGGTGGCATCCTGCTGATCGTCGCCGGTTTCGAGCCATTGGCCTGTTATGGGCCAGCGCTGCAGCAGGCGCTACGCCGCCTGGATCATGAGGGGGTGGTTCTGGGTGGCATCGATACCGGCGCGGTGGTGCTGGCCGAGGCCGGCCTGCTCGACGGCCACCGCGCCACCGTGCACTGGGAGGCGCTGGAGGCGTTCAAGGAGAACTACCCGAGCCTGCAGGCCACCCAGGAACTGTTCGAAATCGACCGGCGGCGCATCACCTGTGCGGGCGGTACTGCCTCGATCGACCTGATGCTCGACCTGATTGCGCAATCCCATGGCAGCGAGCTGGCGGTGCAGGTTTCGGAGCAATTCGTGTTGGGCCGTATTCGGCCGCGGCAGGATCATCAGCGGATGCAGATCGCCTCACGCTATGGCATCAGCAACCGCAAGCTGGTGCAGGTGATCGGCGAGATGGAAAAGCATACCGAGCCACCGTTGAGCACATTGGAGCTGGCCGCCCGTGCCATGATCACCAGGCGTCAACTGGAGCGCCTGTTTCGCTTGTACCTGAATGATACGCCCAGTGGCTTCTATCTTGACCTGCGTCTGGACAAGGCGCGTCAGCTGCTGTGTCAGACGCAGATGAGCATCACGCAGGTCAGCGTGGCATGTGGTTTCGAGCTGCCGTCGTACTTCACCCGCCGGTACAAAAGACGCTTTGGGCGCTGTCCGCGTGAAGAACGTCAGGCGCTCAAGCCACAGCTGCCGGATCACAACTGATCGAGGTCAGAATGCGCCTGCAGGCGGTTTTCGACCTGTACTCGCCGCGCCTCGAAAGCCCGGGCGTCGAGTTTCGCGCCCATGTGGTCCAGTTGCAGGGCAAGGCGCGTACGTGGGGCATCCGGGTCGGTCGAACAGCACAGGTTGAAGATGATCGCCAGCGGGCTGGCGCTGTCATCCAGATCAAATTCGATGCGCAGGTGCGAGCTGGCCGAAGTGCTGCGCAGCAGGGCGAGGTCTGGCTGTTTCAAGCCATTAAGTATGTCGTTGGCTACCCGCTCGAACTTGAGGTTGCGACGCTGGGGCGCTGGAATCCAGCCGTTGAAGACGTCTTGAAACACAGCATCCGTGGGTACGCAGTTGATGCTTTTCGTTGTCCGTTCGATCAGTTCGACACCGCTGTATTCCAGGCCCTGCAGAAAACGGTTGAACCAGCGCTGGCCATCCTGTTGGCGATCGTGAACCTGGTTGGCCTCCAGTTGCGCCAGGCGCAGGCAGGCATGAAGGTCTTCCCAGGGTTGGTTGGCAGGTTTGGTGGGCATGCTTGTGGCCCTCGCTGCAGGCTTAGGAAGGGGAACCTGGCGCCGCTATGCGGCGCCAGGTGCAGGTCAGATGTCCAGTGCCAGGATGTCGAACGCCTGGTTGGCCAGCTTCGTCCTGACGGCATCACGCATGGCGTCGAAGTGGCGAACACTGAACGAGCCCTGCTGCGAGGCCCGGTATACCCGGGTGTTCGACTTGTCGATGATGCGGCCAGCGGAACCTGCGGTTTTTTCAGCCTTGTCATAGCTCAGCTGAACGCTGGTCATGTGCATGATCGGCAGGCCTTGAGGTGTCATCTCGCAAGCCGAAATCTGAATGGTGCTGGATTTGCCCGAAACGCTTACGCTGCTTTCTTCGAGCAGTTGCTGTGCCTTCGGCGTTTGCACGATCACTTCGAAGGAGCGTTTTACGCAGCGGCTCAGGCGGTGGCTGGCGCCGATCTGGACGGTGACGATCTGCGGCACCAGGGTGGCCAGCGTGTGGGTGTCCTTGTCGATTGCTTCTTCGACATGGGCGGCGCCGGTCAGCGTCCAGCCGAACTTGCCCAGGCCGTCGTTGTAGAAGTTGTACCACTCGCGTTGCTGGGTTTCCTTGTCGAACTTCTTGTTCGCCGACAGGTTCATCAGGCGCATGCCATCGAGCACGTCTTCGGCAACGCTGGCGGGTACATCCGGGGCAAAGATGCAGACGGTGTTGGCAACCATGACGGCGCGTTCTTCGCCTTCTTTCTTCAGGGCGGCAATGGCGCTGTTCATGTCGGTCTTGCTGATAGTGGAGGTCATGTCTTGGTTTCCGATCGAGTTCATCATCGGCACCTCGGGTGAGGCGCCTGGGACGCACTTTGGTTCGGATCGTCAAGACAGATAAGCCGAAAGCCTTTCCTGCCGAGGAACTCCCTTACTGCTGGCCGATGGACTGCAGGTACTCCGAGCGGTCATCGCTGCGCTGTGCCACGCAAGTGTTCCACGCCGCTTCGAACGCCTTGCTGCCCGGCTTCTCGGCGTAGGTTTCGACCTTGCAGTCGGCGTCGCGCAGTTGCGCCCACAGTTTCTCGGCCGCCTCCATGCGCCCGGCCAGGGCATCGGCCTTGTCACCTTCGTCGGCGTACTGGTCGCGAATGCGCTGTATCAGGTCGTCATACGCCGACTTCAGTTCACGCTCGGCCGTCTGCTTGTTGAACGCCGCGCAAGCGAATGTCTGCTGGTCGGTCTCGACGTTGTCGCACGGGGTGCTTTCTTCCTCGCCGGCCTGGGCGCCCGATACGACAGCCAGCAATACCAGCCATGCCATTGATTTCATCCGTTTTCTCCTCAACAAGGCTGACGAATCGGCTGGATTCTCGCTCAGCCGCTGACAAGACGATAGCTCCCTGAAGAAATGTTCATGAAACGGCCGGAAATGTCGTTATCGAGACTGTCTCTCATCGCCAGACGGCGCGCCAGAGGGCGCGATGTCGCGCATTGACGCTTTCGGCAAACCCCCTGTCGTTTTTGCATCGGGGCGCCTTTGGGCACAGGCATATGCTGGCCCCAAAGCGCCGGCAATAAGGTTTGGCGCAAACCCATTCAATAAAAGGGGACAGCCTGATGAGCCCAGCCGAACTTCACGCCGACAGCATCGTCATCGACGGCCTGATCATTGCCAAATGGAACCGCGAGCTGTTCGAGGACATGCGCAAAGGCGGGCTGACTGCGGCCAACTGCACGGTGTCGGTCTGGGAAGGCTTCAAGGCTACCGTCGACAACATCGCCGCCAGCCAGAAGCTGATCCGCGATAACAGCGACCTGGTGATGCCGGTACGCACCACCGCCGACATCCGCAAGGCCAAGGAGCTGGGCAAGACCGGCATCCTCTTCGGCTTCCAGAACGCCCATGCCTTCGAAGACCAGATCGCCTACGTCGACGTGTTCAAGCAGCTGGGCGTGGGCATCGTGCAGATGTGCTACAACACCCAGAACCTGGTCGGCACCGGCTGCTACGAGCGTGATGGCGGTCTGTCGGGCTTCGGCCGCGAGATCGTTGCCGAAATGAACCGCGTCGGCATCATGTGCGACCTGTCCCACGTCGGCTCCAAGACCTCCGAAGAAGTCATCCTCGAATCGAAAAAGCCAGTCTGCTACTCGCACTGCCTGCCTTCGGGCCTGAAAGAGCACCCGCGCAACAAGTCGGATGAAGAACTGAAGTTCATCGCCGACCACGGCGGTTTCGTCGGCGTGACCATGTTCGCGCCGTTCCTGGCCAAGGGCATCGACTCCACCATCGACGACTACGCCGAAGCCATCGAGTACACCATGAACATCGTCGGTGAAGACGCCATCGGTATCGGTACCGACTTCACCCAGGGCCACGGCCAGGACTTCTTCGAATACCTGACCCACGACAAGGGCTACGCCCGTCGCCTGACCAACTTCGGCAAGATCATCAACCCGCTGGGCATCCGCACTGTGGGCGAATTCCCCAACCTCACCGAAACCTTGCTCAAGCGCGGCCACTCCGAGCGCGTGGTGCGCAAGATCATGGGTGAGAACTGGGTCAACGTCCTCAAGGACGTGTGGGGCGAGTAAGCCGCTCTCCAAGCCTGAAAGCCCCTGCCAGCAACGCCGGGGCATCCCAATAAAAAATTTTATGGAGTTGAGTTTCCATGGCCAAGATCGCCCCGCAATTGCCAATCGAAGTAGACAGCGAGACCGGTGTCTGGACCAGCGACGCCTTGCCGATGCTGTACGTGCCGCGCCATTTCTTCGTCAACAACCACATGGGCATCGAAGAAGTCCTGGGCGCCGACAAGTACGCCGAGATCCTCTACAAGGCCGGCTACAAGTCCGCCTGGCACTGGTGTGAAAAAGAAGCCGAGTGCCATGGCCTGGAAGGCGTAGCGGTGTTCGAGCACTACATGAAGCGCCTGAGCCAGCGCGGCTGGGGCCTGTTCGAAATCCAGGACATCGACCTCGACAAGGGCACCTGCAGCGTCAAGCTCAAGCACTCCGCGTTCGTGTACGTCTATGGCAAGTGCGGCCGCAAGGTCGACTACATGTTCACCGGCTGGTTCGCCGGCGCCATGGACCAGATTCTCGCTGCCCGCGGCAGCTCGATCCGCACTGTGGCCGAACAGGTCTATGGCGGGTCGGAAGAAGGCCACGAAGATGGCCTGTTCGTCACAAAGCCGTTGTAAGCCGGAGATAGCGTCATGGCATTCGAAGCAATGTTCCAGCCGATCCAGATCGGCAAACTGACCATCCGCAACCGTGTGCTCAGCACCGCGCACGCCGAGGTCTACGCCACTGACGGCGGCATGACGACCGACCGCTACGTGAAGTACTACGAAGAAAAGGCCAAGGGCGGTATCGGCCTGGCGATCTGCGGCGGCTCGTCGGTGGTGGCCATCGACAGCCCGCAGGAGTGGTGGGCGTCGGTCAACCTGTCGACCGACCGCATCATCCCGCACTTCCAGAACCTGGCCGACGCCATGCACAAGCATGGCGCCAAGATCATGATCCAGATTACCCACATGGGCCGTCGCTCGCGCTGGGACGGCTTCAACTGGCCGACCCTGATGTCGCCGTCTGGTATCCGTGAACCCGTGCACCGCGCCACCTGCAAGACCATCGAGGTGGAAGAGATCTGGCGCGTGATCGGCAACTACGCGCAAGCTGCCCGCCGCGCCAAGGAAGGTGGCCTGGACGGCGTGGAACTGTCGGCCGTGCACCAGCACATGATCGACCAGTTCTGGAGCCCGCGGGTCAACAAGCGTACCGACGAATGGGGCGGTACCTTCGAGGGCCGCATGAAGTTCGGCCTGGAAGTATTGAAGGCCGTGCGTGCCGAAGTCGGTGACGACTTCTGCGTGGGCATGCGTATCTGTGGCGACGAGTTCCACCCCGATGGCCTCAGCCACGAGGACATGAAGCAGATCGCTGCCTACTACGACGCCACTGGCATGCTCGACTTCATCGGCGTGGTCGGTTCGGGTTGCGACACCCACAACACCCTGGCCAACGTAATCCCGAACATGAGCTACCCGCCGGAGCCATTCCTGCACCTGGCGGCCGGCATCAAGGAAGTGGTCAAGGTCCCGGTGCTGCACGCGCAGAACATCAAGGACCCGAACCAGGCCACGCGTATCCTCGAAGGCGGCTACGTGGACATGGTCGGCATGACCCGTGCGCACATGGCTGACCCGCACCTGATCGCCAAGATCAAGATGGGCCAGATCGACCAGATCAAGCAGTGCGTCGGTGCCAACTACTGCATCGACCGCCAGTACCAGGGCCTGGATGTACTGTGCATCCAGAACGCCGCGACCTCCCGTGAATACATGGGCGTGCCGCACATCATCGAGAAGACCACCGGCGCCAAGCGCAAGGTGGTGGTGGTTGGCGCCGGCCCGGCCGGCATGGAAGCGGCCCGCGTGGCTGCCGAACGTGGCCACGATGTGACCCTGTTCGAGAAGAAGGAGCAGATCGGCGGGCAGATCACCATCGCCGCCAAGGCCCCGCAGCGCGACCAGATCGCCGGTATCACTCGCTGGTACCAGCTGGAGCTGGCGCGCCTGAAGGTCGACCTGCGCCTGGGCACCGCCGCCGACGTGGCTGCCATCCAGGACCTGCGCCCGGACATCATCGTGCTGGCGGTGGGTGGGCATTCCTTCCTGGAGCAGAACGAGCACTGGGGCGCCGCCGAAGGGCTGGTGGTCAGCAGCTGGGACGTGCTCGACGGCAAGGTTGCGCCGGGCAAGAACGTGCTGGTGTACGACACCATCTGCGAGTTCACCGGCATGTCGGTGGCTGACTTCATCGCCGACAAGGGCAGCCAGGTCGAGATCGTCACCGATGACATCAAGCCGGGTGTGGCCATGGGCGGTACTACCTTCCCGACCTACTACCGCAGCATGTACCCGAAAGAAGTGATCATGACCGGCGACATGATGCTGGAAAAGGTCTACCGCGAAGGCGATAAGCTGGTGGCGGTGCTGGAAAACGAATACACCGGCGCCAAGGAAGAGCGTGTGGTCGACCAGGTGGTGGTGGAGAACGGCGTGCGTCCTGACGAGCAGCTGTACTACGCACTGAAGGAAGGTTCGCGCAACAAAGGCCAGATCGACGTGGAGGCACTGTTCGCCATCAAGCCACAGCCGATCCTCAGCCAGCCGGGCGAAGGCTACCTGCTGTACCGCATCGGCGACTGCGTGGCCCAGCGCAACGTGCATGCGGCGATCTACGACGCCTTGCGCCTGTGCAAGGACTTCTGATCGCACTGTCGGCACACACCGGCCCCTGTGGGAGCGGGCGTGCCCGCGAAAGCGTAAGCATGAACAACAGAGTTGTTTGATCTGACGCATTCGCGGGCACGCCCGCTCCCACAGGGCCGGTGCAGGATTCCAGGGGCCTGAACCCCTTGCAACCGCTGTTGTGGGAGCCTCCCATGTTGAACACCCTTCTACCTATCCTGCTGTTCGCTGCCCTTGGCCTGGCAGTGCTCGGCGCCCTGCGCCGGGTGCGCATGTGGCGGCGTGGCCGGCCGTCCAAGGTCAACCTGATCGGCGGCTTGCTGGCCATGCCGCGCCGCTACCTGGTGGACCTGCACCATGTGGTCGAGCGCGACAAGTACATGTCCAAGACCCACGTGGCCACCGCTGGCGGCTTCGTGCTGTCGGCCGTGCTGGCGATCCTGGTGCACGGCTTCGGCCTGCAGAGCAAGATCCTCGGCTACGCGTTGCTGGTGGCCACGGTGATCATGTTCAGCGGCGCCATCTTCGTCTTCAAGCGCCGCCTCAACCCGCCTTCGCGCCTGTCCAAGGGCCCGTGGATGCGCCTGCCGAAGAGCCTGCTGGCGTTTGCCGTGAGCTTCTTCATCGCCACCTTGCCGGTCGCCGGCATCCTGCCGGCCAACACCGGTGGCTGGGTGATGGTGGGCATTCTGGGCCTGGGCGTGCTGTGGGGCGTGTCGGAGCTGTTCTTCGGCATGACCTGGGGCGGCCCGATGAAACACGCCTTCGCCGGTGCCCTGCACCTGGCCTGGCACCGTCGCGCCGAACGCTTCGGCGGCGGCCGTTCCACCGGCCTCAAGCCGCTGGACCTGGAAGACCCGAACGCGCCGCTGGGCGTGGAAAAGCCGGTGGACTTCACCTGGAACCAGCTGCTGGGCTTCGATGCCTGCGTGCAGTGCGGTAAATGCGAAGCCATGTGCCCGGCCTTTGCCGCCGGCCAGCCGCTGAACCCGAAAAAGCTCATCCAGGACATGGTCATCGGCCTGGCCGGTGGCACCGATGCGCAGTTCGCCGGCAGCCCATACCCGGGCAAACCGATCGGTGAGCATGGCGGCCACCCGCACCAGCCGATCGTCAATGGCCTGGTCGACGCCGAAACGCTGTGGTCGTGCACCACCTGCCGTGCCTGCGTCGAGGAGTGCCCGATGATGATCGAGCACGTCGATGCCATCGTCGACATGCGCCGTCACCTCACCCTGGAAAAAGGCGCCACCCCGAACAAGGGCGCCGAAGTGCTGGACAACCTGATCGCTACCGACAACCCGGGCGGCTTCGCCCCTGGCGGGCGCATGAACTGGGCCGCCGACCTCAACCTGCAACTGCTGTCGGAGGTGAAAACCACCGAGGTGCTGTTCTGGGTCGGTGACGGCGCCTTCGACATGCGCAACCAGCGCACCCTGCGCTCGTTCGTCAAAGTGCTCAAGGCGTCGGGCGTGGACTTTGCCGTGCTCGGCCTGGAAGAGCGCGACAGCGGCGACGTGGCGCGTCGTCTGGGCGATGAAGCGACCTTCCAGCAACTGGCCAAACGCAATATCCAGACCCTGGGCAAGTACAAGTTCCAGCGCATCGTCACCTGCGACCCGCACAGCTTCCATGTGCTGAAGAACGAGTACGGCGCCCTGGGTGGCGACTATCAGGTGCAGCACCACAGCACCTACATCGCCGAACTGATCGCGGCCAACAAGCTCAACCTCGGCCAGCACAAGGGCGGCAGTGTCACCTACCACGACCCGTGCTACCTGGGCCGTTACAACGGCGAGTACGAAGCTCCGCGTGCCGTGCTCAAGGCCCTGGGTATCGAAGTGCGCGAGATGCAGCGCTCGGGCTTCCGTTCCCGTTGCTGCGGCGGTGGCGGCGGTGCGCCGATCACCGACATCCCTGGCAAGCAGCGTATCCCGGACATGCGCATGGACGACATCCGGGAGACCGAGGCCGAGCTGGTAGCTGTGGGTTGCCCACAGTGCACCGCCATGCTCGAAGGTGTGGTCGAACCGCGCCCGCAGATCAAGGACCTGGCCGAACTGGTGGCCGACGTACTGATCGAAGAGGACGCGCCCTCTGCCCCAAAGCCGCAAACGGCCAAACGTGAACCAGCGGAGGTGCACTGATGAGCGACATTATCCGCCGCGACCCACGCGCCGAGTGGATCGCCCGTAACCGTCTGCACCCGCTGCATGCAGCGATGCAGACGCAGCAGACCAGCTGGATGGGGCCCAACGGCCTCATCCGCAAGAACCCCCACGCGATTGCCGCAGGCTTCATTGGCCCGGCCGGCATCAAGCGCATCGACCGCAGCGGCGCCCAACAGGGCACCGCCGTGGGCGGGCGGCGCACGGCGGCGGCTGAAGTCAAGCTGCCTCTGCACCAGGTGCCGGCGCCGGCGTTCTACATTGCCGTGGTGCCGGACATGGTCGGTGGCCGCCTGAGCAGCCACGACCGCGACCTGCTCGGCCTTGCCCACAGCCTGGCCGGCAACGACGGTGCGGTGCTGGCAGTGGTGTTTGGCGAGCACAAGGAAAGCAACTTTTCCACAGCCGGGGTCGACCGCCTGCTGGTCATCGAAGGCGAGGCTTTCGAAGGTTATGCACCGGAGCAACTGGTACAAGGCCTTCGGGCTGTGGATAACCAGTTCACCCCGCGCCACTGGCTGCTGCCCGACAGCCGCACCGGTGGTGGCGAACTGGGCCGGCGCCTGGGCGCGGCACTGGGCGAGCGCCCGGCGACGCGGGTATGGCAGGTCAAGGACGGCCAGTGCATCGGCCGTGCCGGTGCCGGCCAGCAAGACCTGCAGCGCGCCGTACCACGCTTGATCCTGGCGGCGGCCGAGTGCGCCGAGCCGGTCAGCGAAACCCGTCACGAAGCGCTGCCCGTGGAGTTGTCCACAAGCGTGGCGCGCAGCCTGTCGCGCATCGAAGACCTCGGTTCGGTGGCCGTGGACCCGGCCACCATTGCCATGGCCGAAGCCGAGTTCATCGTCTCGGGCGGCAACGGGGTCAAGGACTGGGACCTGTATCACGAGGCCACTGCGGCCCTTGGCGCCACCGAAGGCGCCTCGCGTGTGGCGGTGGACGACGGCTTCATGCCGCGCAACCGTCAGGTGGGTGCCACCGGTACCTGGGTTACCGCGCGGGTCTACGTGGCTGTGGGTATCTCGGGTGCGATCCAGCACCTGCAGGGCATCGGCGCCTGCGACAAGGTGGTGGCGATCAACATGGACCCGGGCTGCGACATGATCAAACGGGCCGACCTGTCGGTAATTGGCGACAGTTCGGCGATTCTCCAGGCGCTGATCGAGGCTGTGGACAACTACCGCAGCGGCGGCCAGCGCGACGCGGCATAAGGGCACGAGCATGAGTACGAAAGTGATCAGCCTGGTTTCCATCGGTGCCCACCCCAGCTCCGGCCGCGCTCGCCGCGCCGAGCAGGATGCGCGCGCCGTGGAGCTGGGTTTGCAGCTGGCTGGGGATAACTTGCAGGTGGTGCATGCCGGCGACCCCCGGGAAGAGGCGCTGCGCGCCTACCTGGGGATGGGCCTGGACCATCTGGACGTGCTGGAGCAGCCGGCCGGTACCGACGTGCTGGGCGTGCTCGGGGATTACCTGCGCGATGCCGGGGCACAGCTGGTGCTGACCGGTAGCCAGGCCGAGACCGGCGAAGGGTCGGGCATGTTGCCGTTCCTGCTGGCCGAAAAGCTCGGCTGGCCGCTGATTGTGGGGTTGGCTGAAGTGGAGTCGATCGACAACGGCACCGCCCAGGTATTGCAGGCGCTGCCGCGCGGTCAGCGGCGTCGGCTGAAGGTGCGCCTGCCGTTGCTGGCGACTGTGGATAACGCCGCGCCCAAGCCGCGCCAGAGTGCTTTCGGGCCGGCGCGTCGGGGTGTGTTGGCGGCGCGTAACGTGGCTATCGTCGAAGACGAACTGCTGGCCGAAGCCGAACTGCAACCAGCCCGCCCACGGCCCAAGCGGCTTAAGGTGATCAAGGCCAAGAGCGGTGCCGACCGGATGAAGGCGGCGACGGCCAAGGCCAGTGGCGGCGGTGGCAAGGTGTTGAAGGACGTTTCTCCACAGGAAGGCGCCGAAGCCATCCTCAAGCTGCTGGTGGAAGAGGGCGTGCTGCGCTAGAGCCTCACGCGGTCCCGGTGTAATCGATGGACTCGCCCC
>NZ_DKHD01000048.1:0-27628 GCF_002453565.1 Pseudomonas sp. UBA6753
GTGTATTTACCCATAGATCCCCCAAGGGTTGGATTGGTGTCCAACTTCTTGGGGGCAGTCCAATCTGTGGGAGCTGGCTTGCCTGCGATGGGTCGCATAGCCCCACGATCTCAGCGCTGATGCAGACATTGTCGGGGCCGCTCTGCGGCCCTTTCGCGACACAAGGCCGCTCCTACACAATAGTGCGTCGCCATAGATATCTGCACAGGCCCGGACGCCATGCCCCACATCCTCATCGTCGAAGACGAAGCTGCCATTGCCGACACCCTGGTCTACGCCCTGCAGGCCGACGGCCATAGCACCGAATGGGTAACCCTGGGCAGCGCCGCCCTCGACCAGCAGCGCCAGCGCCCGGCCGACCTGGTCATCCTCGACATCGGCCTGCCCGATATCAGTGGCTTCGAAACTTGCCGCCAGCTGCGCCGCTTCAGCGAAGTGCCGGTAATGTTCCTCAGCGCCCGCGATGGCGAAATCGACCGGGTGGTAGGCCTGGAAATCGGCGCAGACGACTATGTGGTCAAACCCTTCAGCCCGCGTGAAGTGGCGGCGCGGGTACGGGCGATCCTCAAGCGCATGGGCCCCAGGGTCGAGCCCGCTGTCGAGGCCACGCTGTTCCAGCTCGACACCTTGCGCATGCAGATCACCTACCGCGGCCAGCCACTCCCCCTTACCCGCCACGAATTCCGCCTGCTGCAATGCCTGCTCGAGCAACCGCACCGGGTATTCAGCCGCGAACAGCTGCTGGACGCCGTGGGCGTGGCCTCTGATGTGGGCTACGAGCGCACCATCGACAGCCATATCAAGAGCCTGCGCGCCAAGCTGCGCCAGGTGGCCAGCGACGCCGAACCGATCCAGACCCACCGTGGCCTCGGCTACAGCTACAGCCCGGACCATGCCTGATGCGCCTGGGCATCCGGATCTTCCTGGTGTACTTCCTGTTCGTCGGGCTGGCGGGCTACTTTCTGCTCAACACGGTGCGCGAACAGATCCGTCCGGTGGTGCGCCAGTCCTCTGAAGAAACGCTGGTAGACACCGCCAACCTGCTGGCCGAGATCCTGCACGATGACGTCAAGGCCGGCACCCTGAACCAGAGCCGCTTGCCCGAAGTGCTCAAGGCCTACGGCTCGCGCAGCCCGGGTGCGCAGATCTGGGGCCTGGCCAAGAACCAGGTCAGCCACCGCATCTATGTCACCGATGCCAAGGGCACCGTGCTGCTGGACTCCAGCGGCGAGGACCTGGGCAAGGACTACTCGAAGTGGAATGACGTGTACCTGACCCTGCGTGGCCAGTACGGCGCCCGCTCCACCCGCAGCGACCCCGACGATGAAAGTACTTCGGTGATGCACGTGGGCGCGCCGATCATCGACGATGGCAAGATCATTGGCGTGGTCACCGTGGCCAAGCCCAACAGCTCGCTGCAACCGTACATCGACCGCTCCGAACGGCGCTTGCTCACCCTGGGCCTGGGGCTGATCGGCCTGGGCCTGCTGATCGGTGCTGCGTTGTCGTGGTGGCTGGCGCGCTCGCTGCGCCGGCTGGCCCGCTACGCCCAGGCGGTCAGCGAGGGCGAGCGCGCCGCCCTGCCGCACTACAAGGGTGGCGAACTGGCGCACCTGGCCCAGGCGGTCGAGCGCATGCGCACGCAACTGGAGGGCAAGGCCTATGTCGAGCGGTATGTGCATACCCTGACACACGAGCTGAAAAGCCCGCTGGCGGCCATTCGTGGCGCTTCCGAGCTGTTGCAGGGCGATGACATGCCGGCTGACCAGCGGGCGCGTTTTGCCGGCAACATCGAGCGCGAGAGCGAGCGTTTGCAGCAGATGATCGAACGCCTGCTCAACCTGGCCCGGGTCGAGCAGATGCAGGCGCTGGAGGATGAGCAGCAGGTGGCGCTGGCGGCGTTGGTGGACGAGTTGCTGTTGGCCCATGCGGCGCGTATCGAAGGTGCCGATTTGCAGGTGCGCCAGCGGGTGCCGGCTGGTTTGCGCTTGTTGTGTGACCCATTCCTGATGCGCCAGGCGCTGGCCAACCTGCTCGACAACGCGTTGGACTTCACCCCGGAGGGAGGCGCGCTGTTGTTCGACCTGGAGCGCGATGGCGAACGGGTGGCGCTGAGCGTGTTCAACCAGGGGCAGGCGATACCGGCCTATGCCATTGGGCGGGTGAGCGAGCGGTTCTACTCGCTGCCGCGGCCGGGGAGTGGGCGCAAAAGCACCGGGTTGGGGCTTAATTTTGTGGCCGAGGTGATGCAGCTGCATGGCGGGGCGTTGGCTGTGGATAACGTCGATGGAGGGGTGCGGGTGAGGTTGTGGCTGCCGGTGCGGCGTATCAGCTGACCTTGCCGGGGCTGCTGCGCAGCCCATCGCGGGCTTGCCCGCTCCCACAGTGTATGTGCCAAGCCCTGTGGGAGCGGGCGTGCCCGCGAAGGGCTGCGTAGCAGCCCCAGAAAACACTTAAATCACACACGGTCTCCACAAAGCCTCCACGCAAGGCGCAGACACTGCGCCCACTGCCACAGGAGGCCCCCATGAACAAGACCCTCGGTTTCAAACTCGGCATGATCGCTGTATTGATCTTGCTGCTGCTCGTCCCGCTACTGCTGATCAGCGGCCTGATCGGTGAACGCCAGGCCCTGCGCGACAATGTGCTGCGCGATATCGCCCAGAGCGCCAGCTTCGACCAGCAACTCAGCGGCCCGCTGCTGGTGGTGCCCTACCGCAAGTACCAGCGCCGCTGGATCGAAAAGGACGGCGAGCGCACCCAGGAAACCAGCACCATTGCCGGCCACCTGTACTTCCTGCCGGAAACCTTCGACGCCGACCTGGGCGTGGACACCGAACTGCGCGCCCGTGGCATCTACCAGGCCCGGCTGTTCCACGCCAAGGGCCGTATCAGTGGCCGCTTCAAGCTCCCGGAACGTTGGGGCATCGAAAAGGACTTCGACGACTACCGCTTCGACAAGCCGTTTTTGGTGGTAGGCATCAGTGATATCCGCGGCATCGAGAACGGCCTGGAGCTGAGCATGGGCGAGCAGAAAGTGCCGTTCGCAGCCGGTACCCGGCTCGACTGGATGCGCGGCGGCGTGCACGCCAGCCTGCCGGGGCTGGACGGCCTGCAGGCGCGTGAATTCAGCTACGGTTTCGATCTTGCACTGCAAGGCACCGGCCAGCTGCACGTGGTGCCGGTGGGCCGCACCAGCGCCGTGGACCTGCGCGCCAACTGGCCGCACCCGAGCTTCGTCGGCAACTACCTGCCCAGTCGTCGCGACATCGACGCCCAGGGCTTCACTGCCCACTGGCAGACCTCGTTCTTTGCCACCAACCTCGAAGACGCCCTGCGCCAGTGCGCCACCGTCGGGCAGTGTGCGGACTTCAGCGAGCGCAGCTTCGGCGTCAGCTTCGTCGACCCGGTGGACCAGTACCTGAAGAGCGAGCGTGCGATCAAGTACGCCTTGCTGTTCATTGCCCTGACCTTCGCCGGCTTCTTCCTGTTCGAAGTGCTGAAGAACCTCAGCGTGCACCCGGTGCAGTACATCCTGGTGGGGGTGGCGCTGGCGTTCTTCTACCTGCTGTTGCTGTCGTTGTCCGAGCACATCGGCTTTGGTTTGGCGTATGGGCTGTCAGCTTCGGCGTGTGTGCTGCTAATCGGCTTCTACCTGAGCCATGTGTTGCGCAGCCTGGGGCGTGGGGTGGGCTTTGCGGTGGGGTTGGCGGCGTTGTATGCGCTGCTCTACGGGCTGCTGAGTGCCGAGGACTATGCGCTGTTGATGGGCTCGTTGCTGTGCTTCGGCCTGCTGGGGGTATTCATGGTGCTGACCCGGCGGCTGGATTGGGCCCGGGTGGGGAGGGCGGCATGAGGGAGGACAGAGAGATCGGGCGGTGGTTGGCCCTCAGGATCGGGCAGCTGTTTCCTTTGATATCGAGGTGAGGCCTTCGCGGGCACGCCCGCTCCCACAGGTACTGCACAGCTCGAAATACTGTGAGGATCCTGTGGGAGCGGGCATGCCCGCGAAGAGGCCCTTCAGGCCACCGGAGAGGTCGCGACCATCGACGGCCGCTTGGCCACCTCGGCATACCACGCCGCCAATCCAGGCTGGTGTTCACGCCAGCCAAACTCGGGCTGGCGCAAATCCAGATACCCCAGCGCACAGGCCACGCCGATCGCTGCCAGGTCGAACCCGGACATCAACTCGGGCAAATGCTCCTGCTCCAGATTGGCCAGGCTACGGCGGATCTTGTCGCCCTGTGCCTGCAGCCAACCATCCCAGCGCTTGTCTTCAGGGCGCAGGAAGCTCTCATAGCGGCTCGACACCGCCGCATCCATGATGGCATCGGCCTGCGACACCAGCGTCATGCGCCGCCAGCGCGCCAAGCCTTCGCGCGGCAGCAGCGGCAGGCCGACGTGCTGCAGGTCGAGGTACTCGCAGATCACCCGGCTGTCATGCAGCACGGTGCCGTCTTCCAGGCGCAGGGCCGGGATCTTGCCGATCGGGTTGTCCTGGTTGAGCTGTGGGTCGCCGCTGACCGGGCTTATGTTCACCGGCTGCAGCTGCACGCGCTCAAGTTGGCCAGTCTCGTGCAACACCACCATGACCTTGCGCACGAAAGGCGACAACGGCGAGTGGAACAGAGTCATCGTGCTCATGCTTCAGTTACCCTGCAGGCTCGGTGGCAGGCACACGCCGGTACCGCCGATACCGCAGTAGCCGTCCGGGTTCTTGGCCAGATACTGCTGGTGGTAGGCCTCGGCGAAGTACACGGTCGGTGCCTGGTCGATTTCGGTGGTGATCTCGCCGAAGTCGGCCTTGCTCAGTTCGGCCTGGAAGGCGTCGCGGCTGGCCTTGGCCTGTTCCAGCTGTTCAGGGCTGGTGCAGTAGATGGCCGAGCGGTACTGGGTGCCGATGTCGTTGCCCTGGCGCATGCCCTGGGTCGGGTTGTGCAGCTCCCAGAACATCGCCAGCAGCTCGCGGTAGCTGACCTTGTCCTTGTCGAACACCACCAGCACCACTTCGGTGTGGCCGGTCAGGCCCGAGCAGACTTCTTCGTAGGTGGGGTGGGGGGTGAAGCCGCCGGCGTAGCCGACCACTGTGCTGACCACGCCTTCACGCTGCCAGAAGCGGCGCTCGGCGCCCCAGAAGCAACCCAGGCCGAAGATGGCGAAGTCGATGGCGCCTTCGAAGAAAGGGCCGAGCAGCGGCGTGTCTTTGAACACGTAGTGGAACTCGGGCAGGCTCATTGGCGTTTCGCGGCCAGGCAGGGCCTGTTCCGCGGTTGGCATGACGTTTTTGTTCACCAGGATTTCCGAACGCAGGACCATGGCCGTTCCTCTGTATGTCAGGTAGATAGGTGCTGGGGCATTCGCGGGCATGCCCGCTCCCACAGGTACAACACAGGTTTCAAGGTTTGTGGTGACCACCGTGGGAGCCACAGGTACAACACCGGTTTGAAAGGTTGTGGTGTCCCTGTGGGAGCGGGCGTGCCCGCGAAGGGGCCCGAATGGGCTCTATAGTGCCCGAGGTTTGCGCGGCTGTCAGGCCACCGGACCACGCGGATAGCGCTTCAGCCGTTCAGCCAGCTCGCGCCCCGGAATCGGCCGGTCGAACAGGTAGCCCTGGCCCACGTCGCAGCGGTGCCGACGCAGGAACGCCAGCTGCTCCGGCGTCTCGATACCCTCGGCCACCACCTTCAGCTTGAGGTTGTGAGCCATGGCCACCACCGCCGAGGTGATTTCCATGTCGTCCTGGTTGTCCGGGATCTCGTTGATGAAGCTGCGATCGATCTTGAGGATGTCGATCGGAAACTTCTTCAGGTAGCTCAGCGACGAATAACCGGTGCCGAAATCGTCCATGGCCAGGGTCAGGCCCAGTGCCTTCAGTTCATCCAGCTGGCGGTGGGTGTCTTCGGTGGCCTCCAGCAGCAGGCCTTCGGTCAGCTCCAGCTCCAGCAAGTGCGGGGGCAGGGCCTCTTCCTCGAGGATGGTGCTGATCGACGCCACCAGGTCCGGGTCGGAGAACTGCTTGGGCGACAGGTTGATGGCCACATGCAGGTTGCCCATGCCGGCCTCGCGCAGTTGCTGGCTCATGCGGCACGACTGGCGCACCACCCATTTGCCGATGGGGATGATCAGGCCGGTTTCTTCCGCCACGCTGATGAACTGGTCCGGGCGGATCATGCCGCGTTCGGGGTGGTTCCAGCGCAGCAGTGCTTCCAGCCCCAGCAGGCGGCCGCTGCGCAGGCACAGCTTGGGCTGGTAGAACACCTCCAGCTCGTTCTGGGTCAGGGCGCGACGCAGGTTGTTCTCGACGAACAGCTTGTAGCTGGCTTCGGCATTGAGCACTTCGGTAAACACCTGCACCTGGTGCTTGCCGTTGGCCTTGGCCTTGTGTAGCGCCAGGCCGGCGTTCTTCATCAGGCTGGCCGGGTCGGCGCCATGCAGTGGCGCGCAGGCCAGGCCCACCGAGGCGGTGACGTTGATCAGCTGGTTGTCGACGAACATCGGCTTGTCGAGGGTGCGCAGCAGTTGCTGGGCGACGCCCTGGCCATCTTCCAGGCTGGTGTCGTCGAGCAGTACGGCGAACTCGTTACTGGCAAAGCGCGCCAGGATACCGCCGGTGTGCAGGCTGTTGCGCAGGCGCCGGGCCAGGCTGATCAGCAGCTTGTCGCCGGTCTGGTGGCCGAGGCTGTCGTTGATGCGTTTGAAGTTGTCGATGTCCACCAGCAGCAGGCACATCGAGTATTCGCCATCGCGGGCAAAGCGCTCGTCCAGGCTGCGGATGAACGCCGGGCGGTTGCCCAGGTTGGTCAGGTTGTCGGTGTAGGCCAGGCGCTCGATGCGCTGCTGGGCCAGCTTGGTCTGGGTGACGTCTTCGTAGATGCCTATGTAGTGGGTAAGCTCACGGTTGTCGCCGTATACCTTGGAAATCGACAGCTGGCCCCAGTAGGGCTCGAGGTTCTTGCGCCGGCTCTTGAACTCGCCCTGCCAGCTGTTGCCCATGGCCAGGCTCGACGGCGAGTCGAACAGCAGCTCGCTCAGGTTTTCCAGCGCCGGCAGCTCGCCCAGGTGGCGGCCTTGCACTTCCTCGGTGCTGTACTGGGTGATGGCGGTAAAGCTGGGGTTGACGTACTCCACCACACCGTCGCGGTTGACCAGCAGGAAGGCGTTGGCGCTCTGCTCGACCGCACGCTGGAACAGGTGCAGGGCGCTGGCGGCGGTGCGCCGGTTGTGGTTGGTGATGACCTGGGCGAACTGGTCGGCCAGTTCGCCGGCAAAGGCGATTTCGTCCGACTGCCAGGCCCGTGTCTGGCCGGTCTGTTCCAGGCACAGCACGCCGACTACCTGGCCATCGACACGGATGCTGGCATCGAGCATGGCCTTGTTTTCCGGGCACATACTTTGCGCCAGGGCGCGGGTGCGCGGGTCGTGGCCGGCATTGTGGGCATCGATGGCGCGGCTGGCGTGCAGCGCGTCGAGATAATCGGGGAAGTGGCTGGCATCGATGGCTTCGGGCTGGCGGTGCTCTTGCGCGTCCCGGTACCAGGCGATGATCGGCTCCAGGCGCTGTTCTTCCAGGTGCCAGATGCTGGCGCAGTCCACCTTGTAGATCTCGCAGGCGCTCTGGGTTATCAGCTGGGCGGCTTCCCGCAGCGAGTTCCCGGCGCTGTAGCGCTGGCGGGCCAGGCGCAGGATCAGGTCCTGCTGGCCGCGTACCCTTTCCAGGTGTTCGAGTTGTTCCCGCTGCGCGCGCTGGTTCAGTTGCAGGGCCAGTTGCAGGCGGTTGTTACGCGATTCCAGGTCGCTGGCACCGGCTTCGCCGGTATCTTCGGCCTGGTCGTCGAGCACGCTCAGGTAGCCGCGCAACAGGTGGCGGTTGTGCTGCTTGTAGGCTTCCCCAGCCTCCAGCAGGCGTAGCGATGCAGTTGGCGTGTGCAAGGTGTAGCGCACGCGGTAGTAGCCGCGCTGGGCCAGTTGCAGCTGGATCTCGTCGTGCAGCCGGTAGCGGGCCTCGGGTTCCATCAGGCTGGCATAGGGCGCGTCTACCAGGGCGCACAGGTCGCCGGCGTGCAGGCCGAACTGGCGCTCGCAGGCCGGGTCGAGGTAGAGCATGGTCCAGCTGGCTTCGTTGAGCCTTTCGAAACGCAGCATGCCGAGCCGCGAGGGCACGGGTAACTGCGTGACGACCTCGGCCGCCACACGGCTGGCGGCATCGGGTTGGCTTTTCATCGAAGACTCGCTTGAAGAGGAAACGCGGCCTTGGGGGCGGCAGGTCTGGCAAGGTTGCATCATGTCCCGGGGGCTGGCAAGCAGCCATGCGTGATGCTGTGTACGGGTTATCGGCTGGCGGGTGGGAATCTGTAGTCTGGCTGATATTTCCGGGGCTGGTTTGCGGCCCATCGCAGGCGATCGCGGTACCTTGTGGGAGCGGTATTGTGTCGCGATAGGAGGGCAAAGCCCTACCGGCTTTCTCAAGGCAAAAAAAAGCCCCGCCAATCGACGGGGTTGAGGTACGAGCGTGGCAGCTCGAAAAGGGTACTGCCCCTCGCGGGGAGGGGCAGTGGGCTGCCTTACAGCAGCATGGTGCGGATATCGCCCAGCACGTCGCCCAGGCGCTTGGTGAAGCGCGCGGCGGCAGCGCCGTTGATCACACGGTGATCGTAGGACAGCGACAGCGGCAGCATCAGCTTCGGCTGGAAGGCCTTGCCATCCCAGACCGGCTGCATGGTCGCCTTGGAGACGCCCAGGATAGCCACTTCCGGTGCGTTGACGATCGGCGTGAAACCGGTGCCGCCAATGTGGCCGAGGCTGGAGATGGTGAAGCAGGCGCCTTGCATCTCGTCGGCCGACAGCTTCTTGGTGCGGGCTTTTTCGGCCAGCGCAGCCGCTTCGGCAGCCAGTTGCAGCAGGCTCTTCTGGTCGACGTTCTTGATCACAGGGACCAGCAGGCCGTCCGGGGTGTCCACGGCAAAGCCGATGTGCACGTACTTCTTGCGGATGATGGCCTTGCCGCTTGGCGCCAGCGAGCTGTTGAAGTCCGGCAGTTCCTTGAGCAGGAAGGCGCAGGCCTTGAGCAGCAGTGGCAGCACGGTCAGCTTCACGCCAGCCTTCTCGGCCACGGCCTTCTGCGCAACGCGGAAGGCTTCCAGCTCGGTGATGTCGGCGGAGTCGAACTGGGTCACGTGCGGCACGTTCAGCCAGCTGCGGTGCAGGTTGGCAGCACCGACCTGCATCAGGCGGGTCAGGGCAACTTCTTCCACTTCACCGAACTTGCTGAAGTCCACGGCAGGGATCGGCGGGATGCCTGCGCCACCGGTTGCGCCAGCGGCTGCCGGTGCGCCCGATGCCTTCTGCATCATCGCCTTGACGTAGACCTGCACGTCTTCTTTCAGGATGCGGCCGTGCGGACCGGTCGCGGCAACCGCGCCCAGGTCGACGCCAAATTCCCGGGCCAGCTGACGAACCGCCGGGCCTGCGTGAACCTTGGCGTTGCTGCCGGCAGCCGGTGCGGTAGCAACCGGTGCAGGGGCAGCAGCCGGGGCTGCAGCGGCAGGTGCGGCGGCCGGAGCCGCCTCAGCCTTGGCCGGGGCAGCAGCCGCGGCAGGTGCAGGAGCTGCAGCCGGGGCAGCGCCCGCGACTTTCAGCTTGAAGATCAGGTCGCCAGTGCCGACTTCGTCTTCCAGCTTGCACAGGACCTCTTCGACCACGCCGGCAGTCGGCGACGGGATTTCCATGGAGGCCTTGTCGGACTCCAGGGTAATCAGCGACTGGTCGGCTTCGACGGTGTCGCCGACCTTGACCAGCACTTCGATGATCTTGGCCTTGCCCGACGAGCCGATGTCCGGCACGTGGATGTCCTGCACGCTGGCGGCAGCCGGGGCTGCTGCCGGAGCAGGGGCCGGGGCGGCTTCGGCGGCCGGAGCCGGCGCAGCAGCCTGGGCCGGGGCTGCGGCCGGGGCCTCAGGGGCCGCAGCAGCGGCGCCCTCGGCTTCCAGAACCAGCAGCTCGTCGCCTTCTTTCAGGCGGTCGCCCAGCTTGACCTTCAGTTCCTTGATGACGCCGGCTTTCGGGGCCGGGATCTCCATGGAGGCCTTGTCGGACTCCAGGGTCAGCAGGCTCTGGTCAGCCTCGATACGATCACCGACCTTGACGAACAGCTCGATGATTTCACCTTCACCGCTGCCGATGTCAGGTACGCGAATGAGTTCGCTCACTTAAAAATACTCCTCAGCAGTCCAGTGGGTTGCGCTTGTCCGGGTCGATACCGAACTTGACGATAGCGTCTGCAACAACCTTTGGTTCGATCTCGCCGCGGTCAGCCAGGGCTTCCAGGGCAGCCAGCACCACGAAGTGGCGGTCGACTTCGAAGAAGTGACGCAGTTTCTTGCGGCTGTCGCTGCGACCGTAACCGTCGGTACCCAGGACCTTGAACTCTTTGCTCGGTACCCACTGGCGAATCTGCTCGGCGAACAGCTTCATGTAGTCGGTGGAGGCGATGACCGGGCCCTTGCGACCGTTCAGGCACTGCTCGACGTAGGTCTGCTGTGGCTTCTGGCCAGGCTTCAGGCGGTTGGCGCGTTCCACGGCCAGGCCGTCGCGACGCAGTTCGTTGAAGCTGGTGACGCTCCACACGTCGGCACCGACGTTGAACTCTTCACGCAGGATCTTCGCTGCTTCGCGGACTTCGCGCAGGATGGTGCCGGAGCCCATCAGCTGTACGTGGTGCGCGGCTTCGCGGGTGTCTTCTTCCAGCAGGTACATGCCCTTGATGATGCCTTCCTCGACACCGGCCGGCATGGCTGGCTGCTGGTAGGATTCGTTCATCACGGTGATGTAGTAGAAGATGTCCTGTTGCTCTTCGGTCATCTTCTTCATGCCGTCCTGGATGATCACCGCCAGCTCGTAGCCGTAGGTCGGATCGTAGGTGCGGCAGTTCGGGATGGTGCCCGCCATCATGTGGCTGTGACCGTCTTCGTGCTGCAGGCCTTCACCGTTCAGGGTGGTACGGCCGGCGGTACCGCCGATCAGGAAGCCACGGGTGCGGCTGTCGCCAGCGGCCCAGGCCAGGTCGCCAATACGCTGGAAGCCGAACATCGAGTAGAAGATGTAGAACGGCAGCATCGGCTGGTTG
Organism: Pseudomonas sp. UBA6753; assembly: GCF_002453565.1. Taxonomy (NCBI): domain Bacteria; kingdom Pseudomonadati; phylum Pseudomonadota; class Gammaproteobacteria; order Pseudomonadales; family Pseudomonadaceae; genus Pseudomonas; species Pseudomonas sp. UBA6753. The sequence goes on from NZ_DKHD01000048.1 coordinate 11,123, forward strand.
TGGCAGCTGTACGAGGTACCCGCAGCGATGAACGACGACATGGCGCCGGCTTCGTTGATGCCTTCCTCGAGGATCTGGCCCTTCTTGTCTTCGCGGTAGAACATCACCTGGTCTTTATCGACTGGCTCGTAGAGCTGGCCGACCGACGAGTAGATGCCCAGCTGGCGGAACATGCCTTCCATACCGAAGGTACGGGCTTCGTCCGGGATGATCGGGACGATGCGCTGGCCGATTTCCTTGTCCTTGACCAGCTGCGCCAGAATACGCACGAAGGCCATGGTGGTGGAGATTTCGCGGTCGCCCGAGCCGTCCAGGATCGCTTTCAGCGTTTCCAGTGGCGGGGTCGGTACGCTGAAGCTCTTGGCGCGGCGCTGTGGCACGAAACCGCCCAGGGCAGCACGGCGCTCGGCCAGGTACTTGGCTTCGGCAGAACCTTCTTCCGGCTTGAAGAACGGCAGGTTCTCCAGGTCGGCATCCTTGACCGGGATGTCGAAGCGGTCACGGAAGTGACGCAGGCTGTCGACGTCGACCTTCTTGGTGTTGTGCGCGGTGTTCTTGGCTTCGCCGGCACCGGTACCGTAACCCTTGATGGTCTTGGCCAGGATGACGGTAGGCTGGTCCTTGTGGTTGACCGCCTGGTGGTACGCCGCGTAGACCTTGTACGGGTCGTGGCCGCCACGGTTGAGCTTCCAGATCTCTTCGTCGGACAGGTCTTCGACCATGGCCTTGAGCTCTGGGGTGTTGAAGAAGTTCTCACGAACGTACGCGCCGTCTTTGGCTTTGTAGTTCTGGTACTCGCCGTCGATGACTTCGTCCATGCGGCGCTGCAGGGCACCGTTGGTGTCCTTGGCGAACAGTGGGTCCCAGAAGCGGCCCCAGACGACCTTGTTGACGTTCCAGCCACCGCCACGGAACACGCCTTCGAGTTCCTGGATGATCTTGCCGTTGCCGCGAACCGGGCCGTCGAGGCGCTGCAGGTTGCAGTTGATGACGAAGATCAGGTTGTCCAGCTTCTCGCGGCCGGCCAGGGCGATTGCGCCCAGGGATTCCGGCTCGTCGCACTCGCCGTCGCCCATGAAGCACCAGACCTTCTGCTTGCCGGCCGGGATGAAGCCACGGGCTTCCAGGTACTTCATGAAGCGTGCCTGGTAGATGGCCTGGATCGGGCCCAGACCCATCGAAACGGTCGGGAACTGCCAGAAGTCAGGCATCAGCCATGGGTGCGGGTACGAAGACAGGCCGTTGCCGTCCACTTCCTGACGGAAGTTGTTCATCTGGTCTTCGCTGATGCGGCCTTCCATGAACGCACGGGCGTAGACGCCTGGCGAAGCGTGGCCCTGGAAGAAGATCAGGTCGCCGCCGTGTTCTTCGGTCGGAGCCTGGAAGAAGTAGTTGAAGCCGATGTCGTACAGGGTGGCGCTGGAGGCGAAGCTTGAGATGTGTCCGCCCAGGTCCGAGTCTTTCAGGTTGGTACGCATGACCATGGCCAGGGCGTTCCAACGCACCATCGAGCGAATGCGGCGTTCCATGAACAGGTCGCCAGGCATGCGTGCTTCGTGGGTGACAGGGATGGTGTTGCGGTATGGCGTGGTGATCGCATACGGCAGCTGGGAGCCACTACGGGTGGCCAGCTCGCCCATACGGGTCATCAGGTAATGAGCGCGGTCTTCGCCTTCTTTGTCGAGGACCGACTCCAGGGCATCCAGCCATTCCTGGGTTTCGATTGGATCGAGGTCTTGCATGGCTTGCTCCAGGGCGGAAAGGCAACCAGAATCGATTGCCTGAGATTGCGACTGGCCTTATGGGCAGACGTCGTGAATTCTTGGATTACCGGGGTGTCCTCCGGCGCCGTGTAGTTTTACTACATTTGCTTTCGCATTTCATGCTTTTACACGACACGAGTAGTAGTAAAACTACATTTGTGCGACGTTTCGTCGCATGCTGGCTTGTGAGGAAAAACGTTCATGTTGGTTGGCATTGTGTCGCGAACGGGTAACTCTTGATGTTTGTTGCCAATTTTTCGTTTCTTTCAGCTATTTCCAACTTTTGTACGACAGTCCAACCGTGGTCCGGCTTCCCCTTGGCCGCTTCTTCCCCTCTATTTCACGCCGATCAAGGATAGACCATGCGCCTACCTTTGCCGTCCGATCTGCCCGCTACCCTGCAGCCGCTGGTCGCGCGCAACCAGCAATTCATCAGCGATGCGGTGGCTGCCCACCCGGAACTCGACCTCCAGGCCTGGAGCCCGCTGCACCGGCAACAGTTCGACCAGGTAGCCGCCGCCAGCGACTTCGTGCTCGGCCTGGTCCGGCGCGAGCCGGCCATGCTGTTCGGCCTGCTGGCCAGTGGCGAGCTGGATCGGCGTTACGCCGCGGGTGAACTGCGCGGGCACATTGCTGCAGCCGCCCAGGCGGCGCAGAGCGAGGACGAGCTGGCGCGCAACCTGCGCCGCGAGCGCAACCGCCAACAGCTGCGCATCATCTGGCGCGACATCACCCGCCAGGCCGCGCTGGGCGAAACCTGCCGCGACCTATCCGACCTGGCCGACGCCGCCATCGACGAAGCCTACCAATGGCTGTACCCGCGCCACTGCCAGCAGTTCGGCACGCCTGTCGGCAACCGCAGCGGCCAGCCGCAGCACATGGTGGTGCTGGGCATGGGCAAGCTGGGCGCGGTGGAACTGAACCTGTCGTCGGACATCGACCTGATCTTCGCCTTCCCCGAAGGCGGCGAAACCGAAGGGGTGAAGCGCTCGCTGGACAACCAGGAGTTCTTCACCCGCCTGGGCCAGCGCCTGATCAAGGCGCTGGACCCGGTCACCGTCGACGGTTTCGTGTTCCGCGTCGACATGCGCCTGCGCCCGTATGGCTCGGCCGGCGCGCTGGTGCTCAGCTTCAATGCCCTGGAGCAGTACTACCAGGACCAGGGCCGTGACTGGGAACGCTATGCGATGATCAAGGCGCGGGTGGTGGCCGGCGACCAGGCGGCCGGCGCGCAGCTGCAGGAGATGCTGCGGCCGTTCGTGTACCGCCGCTACCTGGACTTTTCCGCGATCGAAGCGCTGCGCACCATGAAGCAGCTGATCCAGCAGGAAGTGCGGCGCAAGGGCATGGCCGACAACATCAAGCTGGGTGCCGGGGGCATTCGCGAGGTGGAATTCATCGCCCAGGCCTTCCAGCTGATCCACGGCGGGCGAGACCTCAGCCTGCAACAGCGGCCGCTGCTGAAAGTGCTGGCCACCCTCGAGGGGCAGGGCTACCTGCCGCCAGCCGTGGTCGCCGAGTTGCGCGAGGGTTATGAGTTCCTGCGCTATACCGAGCACGCCATCCAGGCCATCGCCGACCGTCAGACGCAGATGCTGCCGGACAGCGAGACCGATAAGGCGCGGGTGGCCTACATGCTCGGTTATGCCGACTGGCAAAGCTTCCATGACCAGCTGACGCACTGGCGTGGCCGCATTGACTGGCACTTCCGCCAGGTGATCGCCGACCCGGATGATGAAGATGGCGAGGGCGAGCTGGTGGTGGGTGGCGAATGGTCGCCGCTGTGGGAGCAGGCGCAGGATGAAGATGCCGCTGGCCGTCAGCTGCAGGAGGCCGGTTTCCAGCAGCCCGCCGAAGCCCTGCGGCGCCTGGCCGCGCTGCGCTCCAGCCCGCAGCTGCGTTCGATGCAGCGGATTGGCCGTGAGCGCCTGGACGCCTTCATCCCGCGGTTGCTGGCCCAGGCTGTGGAACATGACAACCCCGACCTGGTGCTCGAGCGCGTGCTGCCGCTGGTCGAGGCCGTGGCACGCCGTTCTGCCTACCTGGTGCTGCTCACCGAAAACCCCGGCGCCTTGCGCCGCCTGCTGACCCTGTGCGCCGCCAGCCCGTGGATTGCCGAGCAGATTGCCCGCTACCCGCTGCTGCTCGACGAACTGCTCAATGAAGGCCGCCTGTTCAGCCCGCCACTGGCGCCGGAGCTGGCCAGCGAACTGCGCGAGCGCCTGACGCGCATCCCCGAGGACGACCTGGAACAGCAAATGGAGGCGCTGCGCCACTTCAAGCTGGCCCACAGCCTGCGCGTGGCCGCCTCGGAAATCAGCGGCAACCTGCCGCTGATGAAAGTCAGCGACTACCTGACCTGGCTGGCCGAGGCCATCCTCGACCAGGTGCTGGCCCTGGCCTGGCGCCAGACCGTGGCCCGCCACGGCCAGCCCAAGCGCAGCGACGGCAGCCTGTGCGACCCGGGCTTCATCATCATCGGCTACGGCAAGGTAGGTGGCCTGGAGCTGGGCCACGGTTCGGACCTGGACCTGGTATTCATCCATGACGGCGACCCGCAAGCGGAAACCGACGGGGCCAAGCCGATCGACAGTGCGCAGTTCTTCACCCGCCTGGGCCAGCGCATCATTCACCTGCTGACCACCCAGACCAACTCGGGCCAGCTGTATGACGTGGACATGCGCCTGCGCCCCTCGGGGGCCTCGGGCCTGCTGGTGAGTTCGCTGGGAGCGTTCGAGCGCTACCAGCAGAACGAGGCCTGGACCTGGGAGCATCAGGCCCTGGTGCGGGCCCGGGTGCTGGTGGGCTGCAAGCAGGTGGGCACGGCGTTCGAAGGCGTGCGCGCCAAGGTGCTGGGCCAGGCCCGCGACCTGGAAAAACTGCGCAGCGAAGTGAGCGAAATGCGCGCCAAGATGCGCGACAACCTCGGCACCAAGGCCACCGCAGCCGGTACCGCGGCCAATGCCTTCGAGGCCGGTGTGCCGTTCGATATCAAGCAGGATGCCGGCGGTATCGTCGATATCGAATTTATGGTGCAATACGCCGCTTTGGCCTGGTCCCACGACCACCCGGCCATACTCCGATGGACCGATAACATCCGCATTCTGGAAGAGCTGGAGCAGGCGGGTTTGATGCCGGCCAGTGACGCGGTGCTGTTGCGTGAAGTGTACAAGGCGTTCCGCTCGGCCTCGCACCGCCAGGCCCTGCAGAAGCAGGCCGGGGTTATCGATGCGGCGCAGTTTGCCGATGAACGCCGTGAGGTGCGGCGGATCTGGGGTGAATTGGGTTTGACCTGATACCGAGTTGGCTTCATTCGCGGGCATGCCCGCTCCCACAGGGAAAGCGCAGACCTAGAGGACCGTGCAATACCTGTGGGAGCGGGCGTGCCCGCGAATGGGCCATGTGAGTGGTACACTGTCCGCCACATAGCCTGAATATAAAGAGGGGAGGCCAGGCTGTACCGCAGCCTGTAGCCTCCCCGAGCGTTTCTGGACTAAGCATGAGAATACTGATCATTGGCCCCAGCTGGGTCGGCGACATGGTGATGGCGCAGACCCTGTTCCAGTGCCTGAAACAGCAGCACCCCGACTGCGTGATCGATGTGCTGGCCCCCGAGTGGAGCCGGCCGATCCTCGAACGCATGCCCGAGGTCCGTCAGGCCCTGAGCTTCCCGCTCGGCCACGGCGCACTGGAACTGGCCACGCGGCGACGCATCGGCAAGTCCCTGGCCGGCCAGTACGACCAGGCCATCCTGCTGCCCAACTCGCTCAAGTCGGCGCTGGTGCCGTTCTTTGCCGGTATCCCCAAGCGCACCGGCTGGCGCGGCGAAATGCGCTTCGGCCTGCTCAACGACGTGCGCAAGCTGGACAAGGCCCGCTACCCGCTGATGATCGAGCGTTTCATGGCCCTGGCTTACGCACCCGGCGCCGAGCTGCCGCAGCCGTACCCGCGCCCCAGCCTGCAGATCGAAGCGCAAAGCCGCGACGCCGCCCTGGCCAAGTTCGGCCTGGAGCTGGACCGCCCGGTGCTGGCGCTGTGCCCCGGTGCCGAGTTCGGCGAGGCCAAGCGCTGGCCGGCCGAGCACTACGCCACCGTGGCCGATGCGATGATCCGCCAGGGCTGGCAGGTGTGGCTGTTCGGCTCGAAGAACGATCACCCGGTCGGTGAGCAGATCCGCGACCGCCTGATCCCGGGCTTGCGTGAAGAATCGTCCAACCTGGCCGGCGAAACCTCGCTGGCCGAGGCCATCGACCTGATGTCCTGCGCCCATGCCGTGGTGTCCAACGACTCGGGCCTGATGCACGTGGCCGCCGCGCTGAACCGCCCGCTGGTGGCGGTGTACGGCTCGACCTCGCCAGGCTTCACCCCGCCGCTGGCCGAGCACGTGGAAGTGGTGCGCACCGGCATCGAGTGCAGCCCGTGCTTCGACCGCACCTGCCGCTTCGGCCACTACAACTGCCTGCGCCTGCTGGAACCGGGCAAAGTCATCGCTGCCCTGCACAGCCTGACCGGGCCGGACCTGATCGATACCGTGGCCGAGGTCGACTAAGTGCGGGTACTGATCATCAAGACTTCGTCGCTAGGTGATGTGATCCACACCTTGCCGGCGCTTACCGATGCCGCCCACGCCATCCCGGGCATCCGCTTCGACTGGGTGGTGGAAGAAGGCTTCGCCGAAATCCCCAGCTGGCACCCGGCGGTCGACCAGGTGATCCCGGTGGCCATTCGCCGCTGGCGCAAGAACGTCTGGCAAACCATCAAGAGCGGCGAGTGGAAGGCGTTCAAGCAACGCGTACGCGAGCGCAAGTACGACCTGGTGATCGACGCCCAGGGCCTGGTCAAATCGGCCTGGCTGACCCGCTACGTGAAGGCGCCGGTGGCTGGCCTGGACCGCTACTCGGCCCGCGAAGGCTGGGCCAGCCGCTTCTATGACCGGCGCCTGTCGGTTGCCACCGGCCAGCACGCGGTGGAGCGGGTGCGCCAGCTGTTCGCCATGGCCCTGGCCTACGACCTGCCGGAAGGCATCGGCAACTACGGCCTCGACCTCGAGCGCCTGCAACTGCCGCCGGCCGCCCCCTATGTGGTGTTCCTGCATGGCACCACCTGGGCGACCAAGCACTGGCCCGAAGCCTACTGGCGCGAACTGGCCGAGCGCATGGGCCGGCGCAAGCTGGAAGTGCGCCTGCCGTGGGGCAACCCGGCCGAGAAGGCGCGGGCCGAGCGCATCGCCCAGGGCTTGAACAACTGCCAGGTGCTCCCCAAATTGAACCTTGCCGGCGTCGCACGCGTGCTGGCGGCGGCAAAAGCCTGCGTGGCGGTCGATACCGGCCTCGGCCACCTTGCGGCGGCACTCGATGTGCCCACCATTTCGCTGTTCGGCCCGACCAACCCGGGCCTGACCGGCGCCTACGGACGGACCCAGATTCACCAGGCCAGTGACTGGCCCTGCGCGCCCTGCCTGCAGAAGAAGTGCACCTACAAACCGAGCGCCGACGACCTGCGCCGGTTCGATCTGAAACGCGAGTGGCCATTGTGCTTCACTCGCCTGAATCCCGAGCATGTGGCGAGCCGCTTGAGCGCGTTGCTGCTGGCTGAGGATGTCCGTTGATGCAACTGGCTTTCGTGCTTTACAAATATTTCCCCTTCGGCGGGCTGCAGCGCGACTTCATGCGCATTGCCCTGGAATGCCAGAAGCGGGGCCACCAGATCCGTGTGTACACGTTGATCTGGGAGGGTGACATTCCGCCGGGCTTCGAAGTGCTGGTGGCGCCGGTGAAGGCGATTTTCAACCACCGCCGCAACGAGAAGCTCAGCGCCTGGATGGCCGCCGACCTGGCCAAGCGCCCGGTCGACCGCCTGATCGGGTTCAACAAGATGCCTGGGCTGGACGTGTACTACGCCGCCGACGGCTGCTTCGAGGACAAGGCGCAGACCCTGCGTGGCGGCCTGTACCGCCGCTGGGGCCGCTACCGGCACTTTGCCGAGTACGAACGTGCGGTGTTCGCCAAGGACGCCCATACCGAAGTGCTGATGATTTCCGAAGTGCAGCAGCCGCTGTTCATCAAGCACTACGGCACCCCGGTGGAGCGTTTCCACCTGCTGCCGCCGGGCATTTCCCAGGACCGCCGCGCGCCGGCCAATGCCGGCGAAATCCGCGCCGAGTTCCGCAAGGAATTCAACCTGGGCGATGACGACCTGCTGCTGGTGCAGATTGGCTCGGGCTTCAAGACCAAGGGCGTTGACCGCAGCCTCAAGGCCCTGGCCGCGCTGCCGTCGGCCCTGCGCAAGCGCACCAGGCTGATGGTGATCGGCCAGGATGACCCCAAGGTGTTCCAGCTGCAAAGCGCTACCTTGGGCCTGGGCGAGCAGGTGCAGTTCCTCAAGGGCCGCAGCGACATCCCGCGTTTCCTGCTGGGCGCCGACCTGCTGATCCACCCGGCGTACAACGAGAACACCGGCACGGTGCTGCTCGAGGCGCTGGTGGCCGGCCTGCCGGTGCTGGTCTCCAAGGTGTGCGGCTACGCCCACTACATTGCCGAGGCCGACAGCGGCCTGGTGCTGGACGAGCCGTTCGAGCAGGAACAGCTCAATGGCTACCTGCAGCGCATGCTCGAAGACCAACAGGCCCGCGCCAGCTGGTCGCGCAACGGCTTGGCGTTTGCTGAAACCGCCGATCTGTACAGCATGCCGCAGCATGCCGCCGACGTGATCCTGGGGCAGGAGTCCGCATGAAGCTGATACTGGCCGAACCGTTCAAGCGCCTGTGGGCCGGGCGTGATGCCTTCGATGCCGTGGAGGCGCTGCAAGGCGAGGTCTATCGCGAACTGGAAGGGCGCCGCACGCTGCGCACAGAGGTCGCTGGCGAGGGCTTCTTCGTCAAGATTCACCGCGGCATTGGCTGGGGCGAGATCTTCAAGAACCTGCTTACCGCCAAGCTGCCGGTGCTTGGCGCCGGCCAGGAATGGCAGGCCATCCAGCGCCTGCACCAGGTTGGCGTGCCGACCATGACTGCCGTCGCCTATGGCGAGCGTGGCAGCAACCCGGCCGCGCAGCACTCGTTCATCATCACCGAAGAACTGGCGCCGACCATCAGCCTGGAAGACTTCAGCATCGACTGGGTCAGGCAGCCGCCCGAGCCGCGCCTGAAGCGCGCGCTGATCGCCGAAGTGGCGAAGATGACCGGCGGCATGCACCGCGCGGGGGTCAACCACCGCGACTGCTACATCTGCCACTTCCTGCTGCACACTGACCGCCCGGTGACGGCGGATGACTTCAAACTGTCGGTGATCGACCTGCACCGCGCGCAGACCCGGGCGAAAATCAGCCGCCGCTGGCGTGACAAGGACCTGGCCGCGCTGTACTTCTCGGCGCTGGACATCGGCCTGACCCAGCGCGACAAGCTGCGCTTCCTGCGCGGTTACTTCCAGCGCCCGCTGCGGCAGGTCCTGAAGGATGAAGCCGCGCTGCTCGCCTGGCTGGAGCGCAAGGCGCAGAAACTCTACGACCGCAAGCAACGTTATGGGGATGCACTCTGATGGCGGGGTGGACACTGGCGCCGGGCTACGAACACCTGGCGGCGGACTTCGGCAGCCTTGAAGCGGTATTTGCCCTGCAAGGCGAGCGCCTGACCCGCGACCCGATCAGCGAGGTGGTGCGTATCGAGCGTGACGGGGTCAATTACTACGTCAAGCGCTACACCGGGGCCGGCAAGCACATGCGCCGTTACCTGGGCCGGCCGCGGATCAAGGCCGAATGGCAGAACCTCAAGCAGTTCGACAAGTGGGGCATCCCCACTGCCGAAGTGGTGGCCTGGGGCCTGGAGCGCAATGGCCTGGCCTTTGGCCGGGGGGCCATGATCACCCGCGAACTGCCGCGCACCGAAGACCTGTCGGCGCTGGCCGAGCGCAATGATGCACGCCTGGCCGACCGCGCCTGGGTCGGGCATGTCAGCAGCCAGCTGGCGCGCCACACCCGGGTCATGCACCAGCACCACTTCGCCCACAACGACCTGAAATGGCGCAACCTGCTGGTCGACGACCAGGGCACGCTATTCTTCATCGACTGCCCCACCGGCGATTTCTGGCGCGGCTTCATGTGGCGGCACCGGATGATCAAGGACCTGGCGTGCCTGGACAAAGTGGCCAAATACCACCTGTCGGCAACCCAGCGCCTGCGTTTCTACCTGCAATACCGTGGCCGCGACCGGCTGAATGTGCGTGACAAGAAGCGCATTCGCCAGGTGGTGAGCTTTTTCGAGGGAAGGGAATGACCGATTACCTGGCCAGCGCGGACCTCGCGCTGCTCAAACGCCATGGCCTGGACGACTTCGAGGCGCTGTGGGCGCTGCAACTGGATGCCGTGGACGAACCGAACACCGGCCGCGGTGGCTGGAGCAGCGTGTTCCGCCTGGAGCTCGAAGGCAAGGGCTACTACCTCAAGCGCCAGAGCGACTACCTGACCCGTACCCTGCACCGGCCATTCGGCGAGCCGACCTTCGCTCGCGAATTCCGCAACATCAGCCGTTACCAGAAGCTGCAGATTCCGGCCTTGCAGGCGGTGTTCTATGGCGAGCGCAAGAAAGGCGGCACGCACCGGGCGATTCTGATGACTCGCGCCCTGGACGAATGGGCCGACCTCGACAGCCTGCTGGCCCGGTGGCCACAACTGAGCGATGCTGAATGCAATGGCGTCCTGCAGGCCTGCGGCCAGCTGGCGCGCACCCTGCACAGCGCCGGCCAGGTGCATGGTTGCTTCTACCCCAAGCACATCTTCCTGCGCCAGCGCCGCGAAGGCTGGGACGCGCAACTGATTGACCTGGAGAAGACCCGCCCCCTGCTGTTCGGCATGCGTGACCGTCTCAAGGACCTGGAGCCGCTGCTGCGTCGCGCACCGGTCTGGAGCGAGCGTGATGTACGTACCTTGCTGGCCAGCTACCTGGCGCAGCCTGCCGATGGCACGCTGGTAGATACCTGGCTGCAACGCCTGACGCAACGCCGTCGTGAAAAAGAGGCCCGCTGATGCGTTTGTCTGAATTGAAAGAGGCCGGGCGCAGCCCCTCGTTGCCCCTGAGCATCACCCTGGCCGATGCTGCCGGCACGGCCGACCTGCAATTGCTCAGCCTGCTGCGCGTGCTGCCGGGCCAGCGCTATGTGGGCGCCGGCGTGTGGCGCGGTACCCCGGTGCTGGCCAAGCTGCTGGTCGGTGGTAACGCTGCACGGCATTTCCAGCGCGAACTGCAAGGCGTGAAGCTGCTGGCCGAGCAGGGCCTGACCACGCCGAAGCTGCTGGCCGACGGCCTCAAGGAAGGCGAGGGCGGTTGGCTGCTGTTCGAATTCCTCGACGGCGCCGAAAGCCTGGCCGATGCCTGGGCGGCCGTGGAGAGCTTGCCGGTACTGGCCGACGAGCAGCACCTGGTGCTGGGCGAGGCGCTCACCGCAGTGGCGCACATGCACGCCCGGGGCCTGTGGCAGGAAGACCTGCACCTGGACAACCTGCTGCGCCACGGCGGCAAGCTGTACCTGATCGACGGCGCCGGCATCAAGGCCGAAACGCCTGGCCAGCAGCTGTCGCGCCCACGTGTGCTGGAAAACCTGGGGGTGTTCTTCGCCCAGCTACCCAAGCGCCTGGAGCCGTTCATCGAAGAACTGCTGGTGCACTACCTGCTGGCCAACGCCGAGCATGCGCTGCCGCTGGAAGCCTTGCAGAAGCAGGTGGACAAGGTGCGCAGCTGGCGCCAGAAGGATTACCTGGAAAAGGCTGGTCGTGAATGCAGCCTGTTCAGTGTCGAGCGCAGCCTTTCGGGCTTGCGGGCAGTCCGCCGCGACGAGGTCGAAGCCATGTTGCCGGTGCTGGAGCAGGCCGACGCGTTGATCGACCAGGGCCACCTGTACAAGACCGGTGGTGCGGCCAGTGTGGCGCGCATCGAGGTTGGCGGCCGCACGCTGGTGCTCAAACGCTACAACATCAAGAACACCGCACACTGGTTCAAGCGCTTCTGGCGCCCGAGCCGGGCCTGGCATTCCTGGATCGAAGGCCACCGCCTGGAATTCCTCGACATTGCCACGCCGCGTCCACTCGCGGTGCTGGAGCAGCGGGTGATGGGGTTGCGAAGCCGTGCCTACCTGGTCACCGAGTATGTCGATGGCCCGGACCTGGCCGAATGCTTCGCGCCCTACGTGGATAACGGCGATGCGCCCGAGGAGCAGGTGGATGCCCTGGTGCATGTGATGCAGCAACTGATTCGCGAGCGTATCAGCCACGGCGACTTCAAGGGCCACAACCTGTTCTGGCACAACGGCCAGTGGTCGCTGATCGACCTCGACGCCATGTGCCAGCACGCCACCCAGCTCAGCTTTGCCCCGGCCTACGCCCGTGATCGGGCGCGGCTGCTGCGCAACTGGCCGAGTGGCAGTGCCTTGCATCAGCGGCTGGACCGGCTGCTGCCCAAGCTGGCCGAGTAATCCGCCGGCAGTGCCAGCCAGTCGCTGCTGCGGCCTGGCTGGCGCACGCGAATACGCCATTGGCCGCCCTGTTGGCGCAGTACTGCCCAGGCGTGGACTGCGCCCAGTGCCTTCTCGGGCAGCAGCAGATGGTAATGCCCGGCGAGCAGGTGCCGACGAACCGGCAACTGCTGGTCACCCAGCTGCAGATAGAGTTGCCCCCCGGCGTCGTGCAGGTCGGCTTCCCCTGCCACCGGTTCGCCCTCAAGCGGCGGTTGCAGGCGTACCTCTTCCAACAGGTGGGCTATGTCAGGCAACCCGTCATGCCAAAGCACGATGGAATCGACCACCCAATTGCCATTGCGCAGCCGTTTGATCGGCAGCTGCGCGTAGGCATCCGGCTGCCTGGGGTCGAGCACCCTCCAGCGATAGCCGTCGAAGTGGACGTTGTACAACCGCCCCTGGCTGTCCTTGACGAAGTACCGGTCCGGACCTGGCACGCTGTTGATCTGTTCGTACACTTCCTCGCCATGGACCCCGTCGATCCGGTAGCGCAGCTTGCTCACGTCCACGGCCGCTTCGTGGGTTTTCGGCAGTGGGCGCGGGGGTTGCGGTGGCAGGCCGCGCATCGCCCTGCGCATGAGGGGCGAGCCAGCGAAACTGGACAACCCGTCGGCGCTGTGGCTCAAAGCGGCCATGGCGTGGTGGAAGGTTGCTGCGTAATCCTCTTTTTCCAGGGCTTCGAAGCCGTCCCACAGCGAAATCGACATACGGCCGAAGGCCAGGGCTGACATTGTCGGGGCCGGTAGCACGAGGCTGATCATGTCGAGAACCAGGCGCAGCGTCGACAGCCCGTACTCGCCGAGCAGCTCGCGGTTGCTGCGGCTGTTGGTATCGGCCTCGGCGATCATGGCGTGGACCTGGGCCTTGTAAAGGGCATCGAAGAGGTTGCCGTTGATCATCGGCTTTTGCACATATGGCCCGAGGCGGCCCTTGCGCACCAACTTGTCGAGCCGCTTGCCATCAGCCAGAGGCGCGCGCTGAATCAGGTACTTTCGCAAGGACGGCGTGCTGCGAAGGGTTCTGAGCAGCGCCCGGGTATCGGGGAATTCACGCCATGCGCGCCGGTCGGGTGCGTCCGGTGTATACAGCACCAGCGACGGCTGGTTGTCGCTCTCGGCGTTGAGCAGCAGTACCCCTTGCAGCGTGTGCCCGTCGATGATCAGCTGGCGCACCGCGATACGATGCTCGTCGATGGTAGGGCGCCAATTGTTGTCGGGGTGGTCGGTGACGGCTTTGACCCAGCGATAGCCTCGCTCGTGGGTATCGTTCAGAAAGTGCCTGGCATAGCGGGCCTTGGCCGCCTCGGCGCGCATGCGGGCGCGGTTCATGTTGCCGTGGCATTGCATGCGCCAGCGCGCACCAGGAGACTCCAGCAGGTGGGTTCGCAGGTAGCGGATGTAACCACTGCCGGCGTCAAGCTCGCGCACCAGGCGCTTTACCCCTTCTGCGGATATCGATTCCAGCGTGGAACCGTCTTCGTGGTGTATTCGGGCAGTCAGCCAGTAATCGACGTCGAACCAGCCGATGTTCAGCAGGGCCAGCTCGTCCAGGCGGTAGGTGGTGGTTACCAGTTCGATGGTGCCACCGACATGGCGACGGTTGGCAACGGCCACGTAACCTGAAGGTGCCAGCGGGTTGATCAGCGGGCCGGTGCGGTGTGCAAGTGTGACGGTTATGCAGACTTTTTCGGCAGGCAATTCGATGGAGAATTCGCGCCGCAGCGCCTTGCCAAGGCGTTCGCGCACCCATGCCAGCAGGTGGTGGCGATTGCCGAACGCCTCCAGGGTCAAAAGGCCGGGTGCAGCAGCCTGGGTGATGGCGCCGACGAGCTCCTGGATCGTTTGCATGATGTGCGTCAGGCTTTGCGTGGAGCTCTGGCGCAGCCAGGCGGGCAGGTGTTTTTCCAGCAGCAGCGCATAACGGGTGGACAACGCATATTGGCTGCCCATGAGATCGGTCAGTGACTGCTGTTTGGCCAGGGTGCTTTTCAGCGCCGGCAGATCCGGGTTCTGGTCAAGCGCCCAGGCGGCGTGCCAGGCGATAGTGAGCCGTTGATGCTGCGCGTCGATCACGTCACTGGCCTGTTGTTCGACCAGGTCGCCGGTAAACCACTCGTAGCGCAGCCGGTCGGCACACCGGACCAGTTGCTGGTCCTGCAGGCGGGGTAGAAGTTGCAGCATTGGCCGGCTTTGCATGGGGTCGTCCAGGCGCTCGCACAGCTCCCTGTGCAGTTCGGCCAGGTTGGCGAAGCCTTCAACGCCATGAGAAACGCTGCACAGCAGTGCCTGGCCTGTGGCTGTTTCAGGCTCGGCATCGGCCCCTTCCGGTGCGTCTGCCACCAATACCAGCACGCCGGGTAACGGCAACCGGCCATGGGGGCTTGAGCGGTTGAATACCGGCCGAAAAACCTGGGCCCGGTGGGTGTCTGGCAGGTGGTTGCGCTGCCAGGGTAGCGGCAGCTCCAGGGAGGTGCGCAGCAGGCTGATGTGGCTGTAGTCCAGGGTCTGGTCGGCGAGGCGCAGTTCCAGTTCGGTCAGAAGTTGCTCATGACGCAGTTCGCGCAGCTGCCGGACGCGGCTGTGGCCTGCTTCGACAGGGTCGTTCCAGAACGCTGCCAGGTCACCAAAAAAACGCTGACGCATGGCGGCCGCTTCGGTTTCGCCCGCCAGTTCGGGTTTGCCTTGCTCAAGGGCGACGAGTTGTTGATCGAGCGCTTCGAGGCGCTGCAAAGGTGTCATGGTATGGCTCCTTGGAAAATGGGAGCCAACCATGTCGCGGCAAAAGAGGGTGCGGGTATTACCCGGTTACTGCCGTGGACGAGGGTAGAAACCTTGCAGGCCGAGAGCCACCGACACCCCCAGGCCGAGCCAGGCCAGGCTGTCCCAGACCCCGTCCCCCAGCAAGGCGGCAAACAACCCCACGGCAGTGAGCAGGGCCACGACCATCGGCCAGATGAAGATGCGCCAGGTCGGCTGTGACTTGTGGCTCATGCCCGCGCCTCCCGCTTCGTGCGTTGTTTGCCCCACCACAGGTACAAGCCGCTGCCGAGGACGATGATGGTCAGCACATCGAGTAGCGCCCACAGGATTTGCATTGGCCGGCCGCCGTAGTCGCCGAAGTGCAGTGGTTGCGACAGGCCCATGGCATTCATGTACCAGGGGCGTTCGCCGACGGCGGTCACCGCCAGTGTTCGCGCATCGATCAGCACGGGCGTGAGCAGGTGCGAGGTCAGGTGCGTGGCGCCCTTCATGAACACCGCATAGTGGTGCTCACTGGAAAAGCGTGTACCGGGGAAGGCGATGAAGTCCGGGCGCATGCCGGGGGCGGCCTGTTCGGCGATGGTCAGCAGGTCGGTGGCCGGGGCACGTTCGGTGAGCGGTGGGGCATCACGGTACGGGGCAACCATGGCGGCCAGGCTGTCGTTGCGCCAGGCGGCGATGACCAGGTCCGACAGCGCGCTGATGACGCCGGTCACGCCTACCGTCAGTGCCCAGGCCAAGGTGACCACGCCGATCAGGTTGTGCAGGTCGAGCCAGCGCAGGCGACGGGATTTGCCGTGGCGCACCGTGCCGAAGTCCAGGCGGCGCATGAACGGTGCGTAGAGTACGGTGCCGGAGATGATCGCCACGACGAACAGCACGCCCATGAAGGCCAGCAGCAGCTTGCCGGGCAGGCCGGCGAACATGTCCACGTGCAGGCGCAGCATGGTCATCATGAAGCCGCCGTTGGCGGCCGGCATGGCCACGGCTTCACCGGTGCGGGCGTCGAGCATGAAGGTGTGCGACGAATTGGGTTCGGTGCCGGCGGTGGCGGCGGTTATGGCCACTACGCCATTGGCTTCTTCCTCGTCGTAGCCGAAGTACTGCATGACCTCGCCGGGGCGGTGCTGCTCGGCCTTGATCACCAACTGCTGCAGGTCGAGGTGTGGTGTATCGGCCGGCATTTCCCGCAGTTCGGGGGCGTCGCCGAGCAGGTGTTCGAGTTCGTGGTGGAAGATCAGCGGCAGGCCGGTGACTGCCAGCAACAGCAGGAACAGGGTGCAGACCAGGCTGCTCCAGGTGTGGATCACCGACCAGCGGCGGATGGTTGGGCTTTTCATCACGGTACCGATTTTTGCCTGTTGGAAGCTGGGGCTGCTGCGCAGCCCTTTCGCGACACAAGGCCGCTCCCACAGGGGGGACGCGTTGCCGCAGCAGTTACTGCGCGCCCGGGTCGGCCACCAACCGGCCAGTGGCCTTGGT